>JAZSGM010000259.1:0-9058 GCA_045532715.1 Clostridia bacterium | reverse complement strand
CGGCAATTGATACAACGGATACAAATTACACACCGGCAGAGCTTGCAAATATTACAACGCTTGCAGAGATTATTGATGCAAGAATTGCTGCAGAAGTACTTAACAACGGTGCAAGCGCAGCAGAGCTTGCGCAGGTGAAGGGTTACCTCCTTCCGGTAGCTGATGCAGAAAGCGCTGACATCGCAGCAGTTGCAGGTGCAATCTATGAAGACGCAACCGCACTCAACGCTACAGGCAAGGCAAACGTACTTGCAGCGATTACAAACAAGAACTACGAAGTAACGGCTACAGCTACAATTAAGGCACAGGTACAGGCAGACTTTGCTGAAGCAGCGTTTGTTGAGCTGATCAACAATACTGGGTATACAAACGCGACCAACGTGAAGACGTTTGTTGACAAGTATGTAGCTGCAGGTATGCTTACAGATATCAATACAGCAAACCTGACCACTGCAAAGATTTCTGATATTTTAAAGAACAACACAATCACAAATTATGCTGATTTTGTAGGACTTGTAAACGGTAGCGGTACAACTACTACACCGGATGGCGGTACGGTAATTGTTCCGAGCACACCGACCGTTAACGGCACAACAACCGGCTCTATGACCAACACCACAACGGGCGTTAAGGATCCGGCTACAGAAGAAAAGCCGTATAAGACACTCTCCGAGTTTATTGATGCAGGCGATGCAGCTTGGGCAGCAACCGCACTCCAGATGATGCTCGACAGAAACATCTTAAACGGCTATGAGGACGATACAATCCGTCCGAACAACCCGGCAACAAGACAGGAAGTTGCTAAGATGCTCGTACAGGCACTCTCCACCGTGAACTCCAAGGCGACAGTTTCCTTTGCAGACGTTCCGGCAGGCGAATGGTACTACACATATGTTGCTACTGCATTTGAGCAGGGCATCATCAAGGGTATCGGCAACAATATGTTCGGTACAGGTGCACAGATCACAAGAGAAGACCTCTCTGTACTGATCTACAGATACCTTGCAAACAAGGGTATCGCAATGGATACAAATGCAAACAGAACATTCACAGATGCAGCAAGCATGAGCGATTACGCAGTAGATGCAATCAATGCACTTGCAAACGCTGGTATCATTAACGGTTATACGGACGGTAGCTTCAACCCGAAGGGTAATGCAACACGCGCCGAAATCGCACAGATTATCGCGAACGTAATCGTACTTTACGCACTGTAAGAGTCTGGTGAGGAAAAGATAGGGAGGTTTAGCAATGAAATTATTTAAAAAAGTAATGTCATTGATTATAGCATCGATTATGATGCTGCAGGTAGCGGCTTTTGCCGCTCCTGCACCTGCCGATGTCAACGGTACATACTACGAGAACGCTGCAAAGCTTTTGAGCGCGCTCGAGATTATGGTTGGTGACGGCAACAGCTTCAATGGCGATAAAAACATTACTCGTGCTGAGTTCACGAAAATCATGGTTGTAGCTGCAGGGCATGCAAACATTGTCGGCGGTTACAAGGCAAAGGGCGTATTTTCCGATGTCGCTGTCAGCGAATGGTATGCGCCGTATATTGAGTTCGGTAAGGATATGGGTGCCATCAACGGTATGGGCGACGGTACCTTTGCGCCGAACGATAACGTAACAGGTGAGCAGGCTGTTAAGATGATGGTTGCAACCATCGGTTACGGCCTCAGAGCTGAAGAAAACGGCGGCTATCCGGCAGGTTATGTTGAGGTAGCTCGTGACATCGGTGCCCTGAAGGGATTGGCTTCCGTCAACCTTGAAGAGCCGATGACAAGAGGTCAGGCTGCTGTTCTTTGTGCAAACATCCTTGAGATTGATGTAATGAAGAAGGTTTCCTCCGGTGACGTAGAAAAGTGGGAAGCCAAAGAAGGCGTAACACTTCTCTCCGAGAAGTTTAACACTTATAAGGTTGAAGGTCTCGTTTCTGCAAATGGTGCTACCGCCCTTTGGGAAGAAACAACTTTGAAGGCGGGCGAGGTTGAAATCACCGCAAAGGGTGAGAAGATTGAGCTGCTCGTTGGCGAAACAGACATTGATAAGCAGCTCGGTTCTACAGTAAAGGCTTACTACACCTATGACGATGATACAGAGGAAAGCAACGTAATTTGCTATTCTGTTTCTGCAAAGAACACAAGCAATGTAACTCTGGATTTGAGTCAGCTTAAATTGGAAGATTGTACAAATACGCTGATTACATACTGGGAAAATGAAGATGATACCAAGCCGAAGGAAATTGAGGTAGAAGCAATTTCGGCAGTTCTTTACAACGGCGCTGCAGCCGCAGATAACATTGAAACAATCCTTCGTGACACCGAAGGTATGCCGGGCAGCATTACTTTAATTGATTCCGATTCCACTCAGGGCGCAGAAACCGTTATGATTAAGGCGTATGAAACCTATGTAATCGAGTATATTGATGTAGAGGATTACGAAATCATCGATGAAATCGGCGAGTATAAAAACGGCGCAAACGGCACAACCAAGAAAATGCAGATTGATGTTGAAAACAAGAATGTAACAGCATCCATCGTGGATGTGAACGGCAGAGAGCTTTCCTTTGATTCTCTCCAGGAAGGTGACGTGCTTAGCATTGCTGCTTCTGACTCTATGAAGATTTTCGAGGTTATCGCATCTGACACGACGGCTGTAGGTGTTGTTAAAGAATTTGGTACAGATGCAAACGGAAAGACTGTCGTGGTTCTTGACAATGGTGAAAAGTATCTCTTTGGCGACAGCTTTGAAGCTTATGTAGCTGCTAGAGGCGGCCACGGCTTAAAGCTTGACCAGGGTGTAGCACTCTACCTCGATGCATTTGGCAGAATCGCGAAATATGAAGCTGCGTCCTCCGGTGATGCTGACGGCGAGTACGGTCTTATCTTAGCTTATGTTCCGTCTCAGTCCACAACAGGTTCTATCGAAATGAAGCTGTTTACGGCAGACGGTGAGTTTGCAATTCTTCCGCTTGCAAGCAAGGTAACCATCGACGGTGCAAAGTACTCTACGGACGCAACCATTATGACTGCATTGAATAACTCTGTTGCAGGTGCCAACCGCATCTACGGTAACGGCGGTTACAGTAAGGATGCTGAGGGCAATAGAGCAGACGTATCCCCGATGCTCTACAAGCTCGACGACTATGGCGCAATCAAGTACATCGATACGCCGTATAATCCGGATTATGAAGATGCGTATACTTTAGGTAAAATTAAGAGTGGCTCTGCAGGTCCGAAAGTGATGAATTATAACAGCGAATATAAGGGCTTTGACTACACCACAGCTCTTAACCCGGGCGCAGTAATCTTTGCAGTGCCGAGTGATTCTGCGCTTCTCGAAAACGAGAAGTATGTGCGCATTGTCAAGTCTTCTGAATTCTTGACTGAGGAAGCATACAAACTGCAGCTGTTTAACACAGATAGAGATTCCCGTGCATACAACTACGGTGTGTATGCAACAAACGCGGGAAGTTCTGAGGCATTTAGAACCGCTGAAACTCAATCCTTGCAGAGACAGCGTCCGTACTTTATCGTAACGAAGGTTGCAAAGACACTTTTACAAGATGAATACGGTGAAGACATCGTGACCATTAAGGTATATGGTAATGAAGAAGGTTCCAACAAGACCCTTACAATTGACCCGGATTACTACAATAACGGTCGGTACATTAAGGGTGACGACTCTATGTCTGACCACCTGTTCAACGGCGTAACCTACAATGTTGCAGGTACAGGCGAGAGAAACGCAAATATTACATCGCATGCAGGCGTGATGGGTACAGAGCGTGCAGCAAATGGTGTATTGCCGGGCGATATCTTTACCTATGGTACAAACGCCGAAGGCTATGTACACTATGTACGTACAATCTTCTTGGCAAACGAGCAAATCTTCGTTTCGAAGACGGCTATGAGCGACGAAGGCAGAAGATATGAGTCCTCTGACCTTACGATTCCGGTAGAAAAAGACGGCACGACCGTATTGTTTGATGTTATTTCGGCCTACTCGCCGGGTGTATTTGCACAGTCAGCGTTTGCGTTTACTGTAAATGGCGGTTTGATTGACAAAAATTATGACGGCGACCAGCTCTGGAAGATGGATGCAGGGCTGAACAAGAAGGTATATGACAAGGAAGTACTCGATGTTAATATGACATATGCAGTAAGCAAGGTTCTTGTTTATGATGCAGCAGCAACGTCTGAGGCAAAGAGAGTTACTTCGGGTAGTGTAACAGATATCATTGATGTTACGAACCCGCTTGAAGCAGCAACACCGTGTATCGTACGCGTATTTAACTCCGGTATTAAGGTAGTTGTAGTTCTTAAGAACCTTCCGGACACTCCGGTAATTTAAACAAATAAAACAGAGTCCTTCGGGACTCTGTTTTTTTGTTATTTCTTCGCTGCTTGTAGTTGTAAAAAGGTGAATTTGGCGCATTGCTTCGTTGAAATCCTCGCGCATACACAAGTATAGCGCTGCGGTTTCGCCTCGCACTGCATCCAAATTCCCACTTTTTATGTAATTGGAATATTTTGTAGGGCGCTGGATTTATCCGCGCCGCAAATCTGGCGGAATTAACGGCAATGATAAATCATTGCCCTACGAACACAATTTGAATTTGTGCGCATAATAAAAAAACGGTTCTTGTGAACCGTTTTTTATTGCAATACCTTATTTAAAGCATGCCAGAATTTTCTCAAATTCACCGCCGCGGGCAATCACCTTCGCGTGCTCCTTCAAATAAATTTCCACTAACTTTGCTTCCACCGGAGCAGCAAACTCCGTCACGAGGTTGTTTAACCGCTTCGCCCGTATGCTGCTGCACGGCAAAGCCAGGTAATAGCAGTCCTCACCCTTATAGAGAAGAGAGGTTTTCGGTAGCGTGCTTACAGATAGCAACGCCGCAAAGCTCTCCAAATCCTCAAACCGGTAAAACTGACGCTGCGTCTTTTTTGCCGGCGTTTTCTTTTCGACAACGCGGTATGCATGTGTTTTCAGCTTTTCGCGCTTTTGCTCGCGCGTAAGTACACTTTTTTTCGCCTCCGGCACCGGCGCATCAATCCGCGTAATCAGAAACACGAATTCGTCACCCTGCGGCAGCGCCTCAATCATTACGTTGCCCGTCGGCGCCGTAAATCCGATTTCCAGCTCCGCACGCTTCATCAGCGCAAGGATGAAGGCGCGCAAACGCGGCGACTCAGGCGACAGCGTTTCGTGCGTCAGGTCATAAAGTGATAAATCCTCCCAGCTGACCGTTACCTTGATTTTGTTTAAACTTAGTTTTTCAATCCTCATGATGCCTCACCTACCCCAACATAAATTTAAACTCTAACTATATTATATTATAACGCATACTATTTTGCTATAACAAAAAAATGTCGCTTATGTTACTGTTTGGTAACCGAGCAAATAAATGTTAATGAATAATTTTCACGAAAAATGCATAAAATAGCACCTTTCATCCCTTGACACAATTATGTCAAACTGTTATAATATATGAGATGAAGTATGTTCGCACATACTTGGTTATTGTATTTTTAGTAAGGAGGAAACATAGATGGCAAGAAAGATGAAAACTATGGACGGTAACAACGCCGCCGCTTGGGCATCGTACGCGTTTACGGACGTTGCTGCGATTTACCCGATTACCCCGTCTTCCGTAATGGCAGAAGTTACGGATGAATGGGCGGTTGACAAGAGAGAAAACATTTTCGGTCAGCCGGTTAAGGTTGTTGAGATGCAGTCTGAGGCTGGTGCAGCAGGTGCTGTACACGGTTCTCTGGCAGCAGGTGCGCTCACTACAACCTACACTGCTTCCCAGGGTCTTCTTTTGATGATCCCGAACATGTACAAGATGGCAGGTGAATTATTACCGTCTGTTATCCATGTATCGGCTCGTTGCGTAGCTTCGCACGCGCTCAACATTTTCGGTGACCATTCTGACGTTATGGCTTGCCGCCAGACCGGTTATGCAATGCTGTGCTCCAATAGCCCGCAGGAGGTTATGGACCTCGGTGCGATTGCGCACTTAGCTGCAATCAAGGGTCAGGTGCCGTTTTTGCACTTCTTCGACGGTTTCAGAACCTCTCACGAAATCGACAAAATCGAAGTATGGGATTATGAAGATTTAAAAGAAATGGTAGATATGGATGCTGTTAAGGCATTCAGAAATAACGCACTCAATCCGGAGCATCCGGTGCTTCGCGGTAGTGCGCAGAACCCTGACATCTTCTTCCAGAACAGAGAAGCTTGCAACAAGTACTACGATGCAGTTCCGGCTGTTGTAGAAGAATATATGAACAAGGTGAACGCTAAGATTGGTACAAACTACGGTCTCGTAAACTATTACGGTGCTCCGGATGCGGAGAAGGTAATCGTTGCTATGGGTAGCGTATGTGAAACCATCGAAGAGACAATCGACTACCTGACCGCTAAGGGCGAAAAGGTTGGTTTAATCAAGGTTCGTCTGTACAGACCGTTCCCGGTAGAAGCATTCTTAAAGGCTGTTCCGGCAACATGTAAGAAGATTGCCGTTCTCGACAGAACGAAGGAGCCGGGCTCCATCGGTGAGCCGCTCTACCTCGACGTTTGCGCTTGCTACGCAGGTAACGCAAATGCCCCGATGATCGTTGGCGGCAGATACGGCCTTGGTTCCAAGGATACCATTCCGGCTGACATTATCGCAGCATACAAGAACCTCGACGCAGCTAATCCGGTTAAGGGCTTCACACTCTCCATCGAGGACGACGTAACAAACCTGTCCCTCGCAAGAGTTGAAAATCCGGACACCTCCGCTGAGGGTAACACCGCTTGTAAGTTCTGGGGTCTTGGTTCCGACGGTACCGTTGGTGCAAACAAGAACTCCATCAAGATTATCGGTGACCACACCGACCTGTTCGCACAGGCATATTTCAGCTATGACTCCAAGAAGTCCGGTGGTATCACAGTATCCCACCTGCGTTTCGGTAAGAAGCCGATTAAGTCGACTTACCTCATCAACAAGGCAAACTTTGTTGCATGTCACAACCCGTCCTATGTGGACAAGTACGATATGGTAGAGGATCTCGTACCGGGCGGTAACTTCCTGTTAAACTGCGCTTGGGACATCGATGAGCTGTCCACAAGACTGCCGGGTAAGATGAAGCGCTACATCGCTGAAAATAACATCAACCTCTACACAATTGATGCTATCGGTATTGCAAAAGAGCTTGGTCTCGGCAACAAGACCTCTATCGTGCTCCAGTCCGCATTCTTTAAGATTGCTGATGTAATTCCGTTTGCTGACGCTGTAGAATATATGAAGGCTGCAGTTGTGAAGTCCTTCGGCGCGAAGGGCGAAAAGATTGTCAGCATGAACCATCAGGCAATCGTTGAAGGCGAAAAGAACATCAAGAAGATTGACGTTCCGGCTGATTGGGCAAATGCTGCAGACGACGCTGCTGTAGAAAAGGATGTTCCGGCATTCGTTAAGAATATCTTAGGTCCGTGTAACGCACAGGCTGGCGACAAGCTTCCGGTATCCACATTTATGGATATGGTTGACGGTCATCTCCCGCAGGGTATGGCTGCTTACGAGAAGCGCGGTATCGCTGTTGACGTTCCGGAATGGATTACAGACAATTGTATCCAGTGTAACAAGTGTGCTATCGTTTGTCCGCACGCTGCAATTCGTCCGGTTGTATTAAACGCTGACGAAGCTGCTGCTGCTCCGGCACAGATGAAGAGCAAGGCAATGACCGGTAAGGCTGACTACAAGTTTGCTATGGTTGTTTCCACACTCGACTGCTCCGGCTGCGGTAACTGTGCGAAGGTTTGTCCGGCAAAGGAAAAGGCACTCGTTATGAAGCCGATCGATACACAGCTCGACCAGCAGGAAGTTTTCAACTACGGTATCAAGGTATCCGTGAAGGAAGACGTTTTAGCAGGTCCGATGAATGTAAAGAATTCTCAGTTCCGCCAGCCGCTCCTCGAGTTCTCGGGCGCATGTGCAGGCTGTGGTGAAACACCGTACGCAAAGCTCATTACACAGATTTGCGGCGATAAGATGTATATCTCCAACGCAACAGGTTGTTCCTCCATTTGGGGTGGCTCCGCGCCGTCCACACCGTACACCGTGAACCACAAGGGTCAGGGTCCGGCTTGGGCAAACTCCCTCTTCGAGTATAACGCTGAGCACGGTCTCGGTATGGCTGTTGCTGCAAAGCAGCTCCGTGAGAGACTTGCTGACAAGGTAAAGGCAATTGATTGTGATTGCGCGAAGGATGCAGCTGCTGAGTGGCTCGCAACCTATGATGATATCAATGCAAACAGTGCAGCTACAGATAAGCTCGTTGCAGCACTTGAGGCTTGCGGCGGCGATGCTGCAAAGGAAATCCTCGAAATGAAGGACTTCCTCTCCAAGAAGGCCGTTTGGATCTTCGGTGGTGACGGTTGGGCATACGATATCGGTTTCGGTGGTCTTGACCACGTTCTCGCTTCCGGCGAAGATGTAAACATCATGGTATTTGATACAGAAGTTTACTCCAACACAGGCGGTCAGGCTTCCAAGTCTACGCCGACCGGTGCTGTTGCACAGTTCGCTGCAGGCGGTAAGCCGATCAAGAAGAAGAACCTTGCAGAAATCGCAATGTCCTACGGTTATGTATATGTAGCACAGGTTGCTATGGGTTATAGCGATGCACAGACAGTTAAGGCAATCAAGGAAGCTATTGAATACAACGGCCCGTCCCTGATTATCGGCTATGCTCCGTGTATCAACCACGGCATCAAGGGCGGCATGACAGATACCCAGAAGGTTATCAAGAATGCTGTTGAGGCTGGTTACTGGCATACCTTCAGATTCGACCCGAGACTCACAGTTGACGGTAAGAATCCGTTCCAGATGGATTCCAAGGATCCGTCCGCATCGTACAGAGACTTTATCATGAACGAAGTACGTTACAGCTCGCTGGCACGTAAGTTCCCGGATAGAGCAGAAGAACTCTTCACCGAAGCTGAAAAGCAGGCGAAGGAGAAGTACGAGCACTGGACAAAGTATTCCAAGCTCTTCGAGTAA
>JAZSGM010000219.1:0-5194 GCA_045532715.1 Clostridia bacterium | reverse complement strand
TGCTATTGTGCCAATAGCAACGATATCAATAAACTCATCGAAATACTGATTTGTATTTAACCCAAGTTCGAGCACAATTGCCAAAATGAATTTAAAGGCCACACCAACGCCTGCAAGATCTTTAAACGGGTACGAACATTCCGGCTGTTTTGGATTGATTACCGCAAGCGCACGCGGAATTTCCTCTTTGCATGTATGATGATCTGTGATGATAATATCCAAACCTATCGTTTTAGCAAATTCAACCTCGCCGACAGCGGTGATACCACAGTCAACGGTGATCAGTAAGGTTGCGCCCGATTTACGGATTTTTTGTAAAGCGAGAATATTTATGCCGTAGCCTTCGTCAACGCGATTTGGGATGTAGTAACTGACATCCAGACCAAGGCTTTTTAAAAACTTATATACAATTGCGGATGAGGTGATGCCATCGACGTCATAATCGCCGTATATCACAACAGTTTCTTTTTCATCAAGTGCGTGTTTTACGCGTTGTGCTGCTTTTTGGGCATCCTTTAAAAGATAGGGGTGATGAATGCCGTTTTTTGTTTTTGATAAAAACTGTTTAGCGTCTTCCGGTTCGCAGATGTTTCTGTTTGCAAGAATTGTTGCGATGACCGGAGGAATATGCAAAGCATCTGCAAGTGTTTGTGTGCATTGCGGCTGCCTTAAAAAGTTCCAACGTTTTTGCGTCATAATTGCCTCCGAGTTCAATAAATCTATAATAAATTATATTATATCAAATCTAATTGCTTATTTCAACAATTTTTTCTGTATTGATTTATCTTGCAAAACGTGGTTGGATATAGTATAATATTATAAATTATGCAGAGTGTGGGGTGTGTGGCTTGTCGACAAGTGAAAATATACTCAATCTGATTCAAAATAAAATGTCTGAATTCAGTAAAAGTCAGAAGAAAATAGGTGCTTATATTTTAGAACATTTTGATGAAGCGCCCTATGTGACTGCAGCGAAACTTGGGTGTATGGTAGGCGTCAGTGAATCAACTGTTGTGCGATTTGCATCGGAGCTCGGCTATGCCGGATATCCGGAAATGCAAAAAGCAATCGGAGAGGCAATGCGCAAGCAATTAACAGCTGCGCAGCGTGTCAGTGTAACCAGTGGTCGTGTAGTAAATAATGATGTGCTTGAGTATGTTCTGGCATCGGATATGCATAATATACGCTCCAGTCTGGAACAAATTAAAAGAGCTGATTTTGAGAAAATTGTCGAGGCTGTTGTTCAGGCAAAAAACATTTACATTCTCGGGGTACGTAGCTCTGCTTCTCTCGCATCTTTTTTTGGTTTTTATTTGAATTTGATTTCGCCGAATGTGCGAAATTTGCGTGCAAACACATCCAGTGAATTGTTTGAGGATATTTTGCGTATTGACAAAGGGGATGTGTTTATTGGAATTAGTTTTCCACGTTACTCTAAGCGTACACTAAAGGCAATTAACTATGCAAAAAGTCGCGGTGCTACGGTGATCGGTATAACAGACAGTTCGTCCTCGCCATTGGCAGTTGCGGCAGATTTGTGTTTAACTGCTTGCAGCGATATGGCGTCTTTTGTGGATTCGCTTGTTGCACCGCTGAGTGTAATCAATGCATTGCTCGTTGCAATCAGTATGCGTAAGCAGGAAGAAATTATGGAGACACTCAATCATCTTGAACAGATTTGGGATGAATATGAAGTATATGAAAAGTTTGAAACGGAAGGCAACTAAGCATGGGTAAAGTAGTGATTATCGGCGGCGGACCTGCAGGAATGCTGGCTGCCGGTCGTTTGAAAGCACGTGGAAGAGAAACGGTTTTAATTGAGAAAAACCCGATGCTCGGCAAAAAGCTTCGTATAACCGGAAAAGGCAGATGTAATATAACGAATGCATGTGATGTATCGGAAATTTTTGAAAATATTACGCATAATGCGAACTTCCTTTACAGCGCGATTTATTCGTTCAGCAATACGGACGTCATTTCGCTTATAAACAGCCTTGGACTGAAGGTTAAGGTTGAACGCGGGCAACGTGTGTTTCCGGAAACGGACAATGCACATGATGTTGCGAAAGCGCTCGAGAAGTTTGCGCTTGGTAAAAGTGTGCGGTTGTTGCGTGCTGAAGCAGAAAAAATTATTATAGAAAAGGACAGAGTTAGTGCCGTTCGCCTTAAGGATGGTCGTGAAATTTTATGTGAAAGTGTTATTGTTGCGACTGGTGGAGCATCTTATCCGCTTACAGGTTCAACCGGCGACGGCTATCGCTTTGCTGAATTGGCAGGACATAAGATTCATACACCGAAAGCTTCACTTGTCCCGATTGAAACGCATGAGAATTGGACAAAAGATTTAATGGGCGTTTCGCTGAAAAATATTGCTTTTAAAGTGACAGACGAAAACGCGAAGGAAGTTTACAGTGATTTTGGAGAAATGCTGTTTACACATTTTGGCGTATCCGGTCCGGTTGTATTGTCGGCAAGCGCACATATGCGGGATTTAGACAAGCATAAGTACATGCTGCACATTGATTTGAAGCCTGCTTTAACGCCGGAGCAGTTGGACAAGCGAATTTTACGTGATTTTTCACAAATGCAGAATAAGCATTTGGTAAATGCACTTGATGCGTTATTGCCTAAGAAAATGATTGTGCCCCTGTTGGCGGTTGCGGGTCTCGATGAACATAAGAGTGTAAATCAGATTAATAAAGCGGAGCGCGCGGCTCTGGTTGCTGCTTTAAAAGATTTGACCTTGAAGGTTAAGTGCTTTCGGCCAATTGCAGAGGCGATTGTTACCAGCGGCGGCGTGGATGTAAAACAGATTAATCCGTCTACAATGGAATCGAAATTTGTTCATGGTTTGTACTTTGCAGGTGAGGTTATTGATGTTGATGCCTATACGGGTGGTTTTAATTTACAAATTGCATTTTCTACAGGCTATCTTGCTGGGGAGAATGCGTGAATAATGAAACGAGGTGTTGAATATGAAAACCTATTCTGTTGCAATTGACGGGCCTGCAGGTGCCGGCAAAAGCACAATTGCAAAGGCCGCGGCTGCACAGCTTCATTTTATTTACATTGATACGGGTGCCATGTATCGCGCGGTTGCTTTGTATGCAATCCGTAATGGATTGCCTTTTGACAATGCGGAGGGAAAGCTGTCTGATTCTCTGGACAAAATTGATATAGCAATTGATTATGTTGATAATGGTCAGCATGTATTTTTAAATGGAGAAGATGTCAGTGGTCTTATTCGTACACCTGAAGTAAGCGCAGGCGCATCAGCGGTTGCGACACTGCAGGAGGTACGCATCAAGCTGGTAGAGCTTCAACGCAAGCTTGCGCAGGGCAAAAACGTTATTATGGATGGCAGAGATATTGGAACACACGTGTTGCCTGAGGCGGATGTCAAGATTTATTTAACTGCATCCGTAGATGCTCGCGCACAAAGACGTTATAAGGAATTGATTGATAAAGGCGAAAATGTTGAGCTTTCTGCTATTAAGTCTGACATTGTTGCAAGAGATAAAAACGATTCCGAACGAGAGTTTTCGCCACTCAGACAGGCTGAGGATGCGGTGCTTGTAGATAATTCTGATATGACACTTGAAGAATCTGTTTCATATTTGATTTCGATGATTAAAAAGGGGATAAATTAATGTTTTATGAAATTATCGTGTCCATTTTAAGTGGTTTGCTCTACTTTATAATGCCGTTAAAAATCATAGGCAGGGAAAAAGCGGTATACGGCCAGGGTGTTGTCCTTGCAGCAAACCATCAAAGTTTTTGGGATCCGATTTTTATTGCAATTGCATATAAAAAGAGAATGAATTTTATGGGAAAAAAAGAGTTGTTTTCCTTTAAACCGTTCGGTGCGTTACTCTCTGCACTTGGCGCGTTTCCGGTAAACCGCGGAAGTGCTGACTTGAAAGCTGTTAAAACAGCGCTCGGGGTTTTGAAGGATGGGAAACCGCTTTTGCTTTTTCCGGAAGGAACACGTGTTCGCGCCGGAGAACAGGCTGAGATTAAAAATGGTGTTGCGATGTTTGCCTTGAAAACAAAATCTTTGATACAGCCCGTAGCGCTGTATGGAGCTTTTAAACCATTCAGACGTACGTATGTAGTTTTCGGTGATCCGATCTCATATGAAGAGTATTATGGAAAGAAGCTTGACAGTGAAATTCTAAGTGCTGTAAGCGATGACGTAATTACAAGAATCAGAAAAATTGTATCAGATACAAAAAAATGTCTTGCAAAACAGTGAATAATGCGTTAAAATAGAATTTGTGGTCTGATTAATTCAAAGGGGACTTCATAACCGTGTGTAGACAAATTACTATTGTAAAGAGTGCAGGCTTTTGTTTTGGGGTGCAGAAAGCTGTTTCCGGTGTATATGATATGTTGAATGCCGGTGATAGACTTGCAGTTTTAGGCGAATTGATTCATAATCCGCTTGTAAATAGCGATTTGGAAAAACGCGGTGTTTTAACAGTGGGTTCACCAAAGAATTGTCCGAAGAATGTTAAGCTCGTCATACGCACACATGGGGTTGCAAAGTGTGTAATTGATGAAGCTGCGAGTATGGATCTCATTGTTGAAGATTTGACGTGTCCGTTTGTAAAGAAAATTCACAATATTGTCAGCCGTGAATCCGGAAATGGTCGAGGGATTCTTATTATTGGTGATCAAACACATCCGGAGGTTTGCGGGATTATGGGTTGGTGCAAAAATGTGCCAACGGTTATACAGGATGTTCAAATGGCTGAAGCGTTTTCAGGGGAACACATCAGTGTCGTATGCCAGACTACATTTAACCAAGTGAATTATGAAAAAATTGTTACAATTCTAAAAAAGAATTGCAAAGACATTGTTTTTTTTGATACAATATGTAATGCAACACAGACGAGACAGGATGAGGCTGCAGCGATTTCTGCTGCGTCGGATATTATGTTCGTTATTGGTGGCAAGTCAAGCTCTAATACGAGAAAGCTATATGAAATATGTGCAAAAAACTGTGCGCATACATATCATATTGAAAGTTTTGAGGAAATTCCTCAGAATATAAATTACAAAAACAAAAAAATAGGTATTACCGCCGGTGCGTCAACGCCGTCAGGTAGTATCGAGGAGGTCAAAAGGTTTATGGAAGAAATCAAGACAAACGGAGAAGTTAACTTTGAGGAGGCCCTTGAAGAAACTCTCA
>JAZSGM010000235.1:0-20406 GCA_045532715.1 Clostridia bacterium | reverse complement strand
CGGTCAGGTGGTTAAGGCAAGCATTGTGCTTACAAAAGGCACAGAGGGAACGGATGAACTGAAAAAGGAAATCCAGAACTATGTCAAAGAACACACGGCGCCGTACAAATATCCGCGTATTGTTGTATTCCGTGATAGTTTGCCCAAAACCATCAGCGGTAAGATTCAGAGAAATAAGTTATAATTGAACATAATCGAGGTAAAATCGCAAAAAAATGTTGACTTTGCCGAAAAAATGTACTATACTTATATAGTAAAGGCTTTGACGAAGAGTGCGTCAAGGAGGGTTTCTGAGAGAAACGGCGTTTGGTGCGAGCCGCCGAGACCCGAATTGAATGTCTGTAGCTTCCGAGCCGGAAGGAAGAAAGCGTAAGTAAGTAGAACCTTCCCGTGCGCACAACGTGACTGTGCAGGAATTGTTGGATTCCGATGAGTGGCAACAGAAATTGTTGCAATTTGGGTGGTACCGCGGGTATAGGCTTAAAAGCTGACGCTCGTCCCAAGAACATAACTCTTGGGACGGGCGATTTTTTTACTAAACGAACACCCAAAAGCTAAATGGAGGTTACCATGAAACAAATTACAGGACTTGATTTTAAGATTAAAGAAATGGCAGGTCGTATTCGAGAACTTCGTGAAATTGTTGGTTTATCAGTTGATGAAATCGCTGCAAAGACCGACGTTTCCGTTGAGGAGTATCTGCAGTGCGAAAACGGCGAGAGCGACTTGAATTTTGCGTTCATATATCGTTGTGCACTCGCTTTCGGTGTTGACGTTACTGATATTATAGAAGGCTCCAGCCCGAAGTTGAAATCTTATACGGTTACACGTGCCGGCGGCGGTCAGAAGATCGAACAGGCGCACGGCATGATTTACTACAATCTGGCATCTGCTTTTAAAAACAGAATCGCTGAGCCGCTGTATGTAAAAAGCGAGTATGATCCAGAAGCACAGGGCAGAGATATCGAACTGACCACGCATAACGGCCAGGAATGCGATATTATTATTCAGGGTCACTTGAAAGTACAGGTTGGCAGTCACAGCGAAATTTTAGGTCCCGGTGACAGTATTTATTACGACTCTTCCACGCCACACGGTATGATTGCCGTAAACGGCGAGGATTGTCTGTTCTATGCAATTGTACTTAACCCGACAGGCGAGCCGATTCCGGAGCTTCAGCCAAAGAAGACACCGGAGGTGCACAAAAAGTCTGCCTCCATGGAAAATCCGGAGATTCGCAAGGCAAAGCGTGTTTATAATAAGTATATTGACGTAGTGAAAAATGATGCAGGCACACCGACATCCATTACATTTAAAAATACAGAGAAGTTTAACTTCGCATTTGATGTGGTAGATGAACTTGCGAAAACGAAGCCTGATAAACTTGCAATGCTGCATATTGATATTAATAAGAATGAGCGTCGTTTCACGTTCTCGGACATCAGTAAGGCATCAAACAGATGTGCAAACTATTTTAAATCCATCGGTATTAAAAAAGGCGATACTGTAATGCTGGTATTAAAGCGGCACTATCAGTTCTGGTTTGCAATGATGGGCTTAAATAAACTCGGTGCAATTGCAATCCCGGCAACAAATCAGCTTCAGGAGCACGATTTTGAGTATCGCTTTAATGCAGCAGATATCAAAACAATTCTTTGTACAGCTGACGGTGACACGGCTCACCAGGTTGATCTGGTGGCTGAGAAGTGCCCGCAGCTTGTTAACAAGATTATGGTTGGCGGCAAAAGAGAAGGATGGAGAGATTTTGACGAAGAGTATATGATGTATTCTACGCATTTTGAGCGCACAGAGGATTCGCCGTGCGGTGATGATTTGCTCTTAATGTTCTTTACGTCCGGTACGTCAGGTTATCCGAAGCTTGCGGCGCACAACCACAAATATCCGCTCGGTCATTTCCACACGGCAAAATACTGGCACTGTGTAAATCCGAACGGTCTGCACTTTACGATTTCTGACACCGGTTGGGCAAAGTCTATGTGGGGTAAGCTTTACGGACAATGGCTTTGCGAAGCAGCAACTTTCGTTTATGACTTCGACCGTTTTGACGCAGCTGAAATCCTGCCGATGTTTGCGAAACATCAGATTACAACCTTCTGCGCGCCACCTACAATGCTGCGAATGCTCATTAAGCAGGATATTTCCAAATATGATATGTCCTCGGTTGAGCATATGACCACAGCCGGTGAAGCGCTTAATCCGGAGGTTTACCGTCAATTCGAAAATCTGACAGGACTCCAGATTTTAGAGGGTTTTGGACAGACGGAGAGTACGATGATTATTGGCAACCTTTATGGGGCTGATCATAAGATTGGTTCTATGGGTAAGCCGGCGCCAATTTATGATGTAAAACTAATGGATGCAGACGGCAAAGAGGTTACAGTCGGCGAAACGGGTGAAATTTGCATCCGTATCGCAGATGGTGCACCTTGCGGCTTGTTTGCAGGTTACTACAAAGATGCGGAAAAAACCGCAGAAGTTATGTATGATGGTTATTATCATACCGGCGACACTGCATGGATGGATGAAGATGGCTTCTTCTGGTTTGTTGGTCGCGTGGATGACGTAATCAAGTCTTCCGGCTACCGTATAGGACCGTTTGAAATCGAGAGTGTTACCATGGAGCTTCCGTATGTACTTGAATGTGGCGTGTCCGCAGAGCCGGATGAAGTCCGTGGTCAGGTGGTTAAGGCAAGCATTGTGCTTACAAAGGGCATGGAAGGTTCGGATGAACTGAAAAAGGAAATCCAGAACTATGTCAAAGAAAGAACGGCGCCGTACAAATATCCGCGTATCGTTGTCTTCCGTGACAGCCTGCCGAAAACTGTCAGCGGTAAAATTCAGAGAAATAAGCTTTAATTTATAAATGCTAAATAAAGGTGGATGACGCAATGGAATTTAAGCGTGTACTTCTTTTAGCGGGACATTATGGTAGCGGAAAGACGAATATTGCAGTTAATATGGCTTTAAATCTAAAACGCAGAGGTAATGAAACGCTGATTGCCGATATTGACATTGTTAACCCGTATTTCCGAACAAAAGACAGTCAGAAAGAACTTTTTGATGCAGGCATTGAGTTGATTTGCTCGCCATATGCCAATTCCAATTTGGATATTCCGGCGCTTCCGCAGGAAATCTACCGCATTACGGAAAAGCGCGACTGTTACGCTGTTGTAGATATTGGCGGCGACGATCGTGGTGCACTTGCACTCGGCAGATTGTCTGATGCAATTAAAGAGGAAAACAATTACGAAATGTTTTTGGTTGTAAATACTTACAGACCTCTTACAAACAATCTTTCAGATATGCTTGAAGTAATCCGTGAGATAGAAGTGGCGTCCAAAATACCATTTACTGCAATCATCAATAATTCCAATCTCGGAGAAGAAACTACGCCGCAAGATGTGCTTGAATCTGTTCCGTTAGTAGAAGAGATTGCAAAAGCGTGTAATTTACCGGTAAAACTGACAACGGTGAAATCTTCGCTCTACGATTCGCTTAAAGGTAAAATTGAGAATTTGTTTCCGCTTACATTACAAGATAAAAATTTTTAAGATAAATCTGAAATCTTGAGGAGGTAATACAAAATGGCTAAACTTAGTTTCAGAACCGACCTTTGTAAGGGCTGCAGTTTATGTGTAAATGCTTGCCCGAAAGAGGTTTTGGCAATTTCAAAAGAGAAAATCAATGCAAAAGGCCACCATCCGGTGGAAGCCGTGAATATGGACGCTTGTGTTGGTTGTGCATCCTGCGCAATTATGTGCCCGGATTGCATTATTACTGTAGAAAGGTGAGTGAGAAAATTGGCAGATAAAGCATTGATGAAGGGTAATGAAGCAATCGCAGAAGCTGCGATTATGGCTGGTTGCCGTTTCTATTTCGGTTATCCGATTACACCGCAGACAGAGATTGCTGCTTATATGGCAAAAAGAATGCCGAAAATCGGCGGTACATTGCTGCAGGCAGAAAGTGAAGTTGCAGCGATTAACATGGTGTATGGCGTAGCATCGACCGGTATGCGTGTTATGACATCTTCTTCCAGCCCGGGTATTTCCTTAAAGGCAGAAGGTCTTTCCTATCTTGCAGGTGCGGATTTACCGTCCTTAGTTGTAAACGTACAGCGTGGCGGTCCTGGTCTTGGTGGCATTCAGCCGTCTCAGTCTGACTATTTCCAGGCAACACGCGGTGGTGGACATGGTGATTATCATATGATCGTACTTGCACCGGCATCCGTGCAGGAAATGGCTGATATGACTGTAAAGGGTTTTGATTTGGCAGATAAGTACCGTATGACCGCAATGGTTCTGGCAGATGGTACGATGGGGCAGATGATGGAGCCGGTATCTTTGGATATCAAAGCGTCTGATCCGATAGAAAAGCCGTGGGCAGTTACAGGTACACAGAAGGCAAGAAAGCACAACATCATTAACTCGCTTTCTCTTGTGCCGGAAGAACTCGAGCAGCTTAATATCGCAAGATATGAGCGTTATAAGCTGATTGAAGAAAACGAAGTGATGTACGAAGAGTACATGATGGAGGATGCTGAGTACTGCATCGTTGCATTCGGTATTGCAGCGCGTGTATCTAAAAACGCAATCGTTGAAGCGCGTAAACAGGGCATCAAGGTTGGTTTAATCCGCCCGATTACGCTTTGGCCATTCCCGAAAAAGGCGCTTTTAGCAGCTGCTGACAAGGTAAAGGCATTCGTTTCCGTTGAGCTTTCTATGGGACAGCTCATCGAGGACGTTCAGATTGCAACGCAGTTTAAAAAGCCGGTACATCTCTGCAACAGAGTCGGCGGTATGATTGTTACGCCGGAGCAGGTACTTGCGAAAATTAAGGAAATTAGCGAAAACGGAGGTGCGAAATAATGGTAGTATTTAAGAAACCGGAAGCATTGGCAGATGTACCTTTACATTATTGTCCGGGTTGTACCCATGGTATCGTACATCGTCTTGTAGCTGAAGTTATTGACGAATTAGGCATTGAGGGTAAGACCATCGGTGTTGCACCGGTTGGTTGCTCCGTAATGGCATACAACTATTTTAACTGCGATATGGTTGAAGCATCGCACGGTCGTGCACCGGCAGTTGCAACGGGTTTAAAGCGTGCGAATCCGGAAGGGCATGTTGTTTTCACTTATCAGGGCGATGGTGACCTTGCATCCATCGGTATGGCTGAAACCGTACACTCCGCAGCAAGAAACGAAAATATCACAATCATTTTCATCAACAACGCAATTTACGGTATGACCGGTGGTCAGATGGCACCGACATCCTTGCCGGGTCAGGTAACACAGACTTCGCCGTATGGTCGTGATGTCAAAGCTTGTGGATATCCGGTTAAGGTTTGCGAAATGCTTTCCGAGCTGGACGGCCCGGAGTATCTCGAGCGCGTTGCCGTAAACAATGTTGCTAATGTAAGAAAAGCAAAGAAAGCAATTAAAAAGGCTTTCGAAAATCAATTAAATAACAAGGGTTTTTCCTTGGTAGAAGTTATTTCCACCTGCCCGACTAACTGGGGTATGACACCACAGAAGGCACTTGAGTGGGTTGACGAAAAGATGATTCCATACTATCCGCTCGGCGTTTATAAAGACAGAAGTGCGGAAAGCGCAGAGAAATAAGGGGAGGGAGCAAGAGTATGAGTACTACACAGATTTTGATTGCCGGCTTCGGCGGACAGGGCATCTTGTTCTCCGGTAAGTTTTTGGCATATAAAGGTCTTATGGAAGATAAGAATGTAAGCTGGCTTCCGTCCTACGGTCCGGAAATGCGCGGCGGTACAGCAAGCTGTAGCGTTATCATCAGTGATTCGCCGGTTGGTTCTCCGATTGTATCTACACCGGATGTACTGGTTGCAATGAACCTGCCGAGTCTTGATAAGTATGAAGACTCTGTTGTGCCTGGAGGTACAATCTTCGTTGAATCTTCTTTGATTGAACGTAAAGTAAAGCGCGACGATGTGAATGTGGTTTATATTCCGGCAACTAAGCTTGCATCCGAAAACAAGATTGATACACTTGCAAATATGATTATGACAGGCAAGCTGTTAGAAACACTCGGTATGTACACAGATGAGGGGGTTCGCGCGGCACTTGGTAAGGTAGTTTCTGCAAAGCGCGCAGATATGCTCGAGGTCAATGTTGGTGCTTTAGAGCTTGGTAAAAACTATTAATTGGAATTGTGATGGGTTATGAAGAAACATTATATAATTGACGCGCACTGTCATATATATCCAGAAAAAATTGCTGCTAAAGCAACGGAGAGTACAGATCGTTTTTACGATGTTCACTCTGCATTTGACGGCTCACTTAAACAGCTTCTTGAAGCAGGAAAAAACGCAGGTGTAGACAAGTTTTTGGTGCAATCGGTTGCGACAACGCCACATCAGGTGGAGAGCATAAACTCTTTTATCGCAAGAGAGGTAGAGGCGCACGGTGATGTCTTGGTCGGTCTTGGCACAATGCATCCGGACAGTGAGAATATCTGTGCAGATGTTGATCGTGTTAAAGAACTTGGTTTGCACGGCGTTAAGATGCATCCGGACATTCAGGCTTTCCCTTTAGATGATGAACGTTGTATGCCGTTTTATGAGCGCTGTGCGCAGCTGGATTTGCCGGTTTTGATGCATACCGGCGATTATCGTTATGATTATTCGAATCCGAACAGACTTTTAAATGTTTTAAAAACATTTCCGAAACTTACGGTTGTCGGTGCACATTTTGCAGGCTGGTCCGTTTGGAATGAAGCACTTGAAAAGCTTGTTGGTTTTGAGAATCTATATGTTGATTCATCGTCTACGCTCGGCTTTGCAAAGGATAAAGAAATAATTAAGAAGCTGATTGATGGATGGGGTGAGGATAGAATTTTGTTTGCCTCAGACTATCCGATGTGGGCAGCAGCAGATGAAATTGAGATGCTTTCTGAAATGCAGCTATCTGATACTGCGTATGAAAAGATCTTTCATTTAAATGCAGAAAAAGTTTATAAGTTGTAACAATAAAAGACAATTTTCTTATGAGGATTGTCTTTTTTGTATAATAATGTTATAATGAATGATAGCATTGAACTATGAGTTAAGAAATAGTTTAGAATTTCTTATGTTGATGATTTTAATATAGATTTGTATAAGGAGAGAATTTTTTTAATGGGGAGATTTGACGGGGTATTGATATGCACGGACTTGGATGGTACTTTACTCAAAAATGATAAAACCGTTTCTGCAGAAAATATAAATGCAATTGAATATTTTAAGGCAAATGGCGGTAAATTTACCTTTGTGACCGGTCGTATGCCGTATTACGCAGTTGAAACATACAACAGAATTAAACCGAATGCGCCAATCGGCTGTATAAACGGCGGCGGACTATATGATTATGAAACTGAAAAATACATCTGGAAGTGTGGGTTGCATGTACCGGATGTTGCCGAACTGCTTGCTTACGTTGATGAAAACTTGCCCGAAGTCAGCATTGCGCTCAGTGGCTTTTATAACACTTATTTTGTAAAAAATAATAACGCCTTTGTGCGTTTCAGAAGTTTAACAAAGTTACCGAACATCACAGCGGATTTTCGTACATTCGATGGCGAGGTTGGAAAAATTCTCTTTGGAACAGATGTCGAGGTATATATGCAAAATCTTGTCGAATTATTAAATCAGCATCCTCGCGCGGTTGAATTTGATTTTATTCGCTCTGAAAGAACGCTTTATGAGATTCTGCCGAAGGGCATAGGGAAGGGTACTGTTGTTAAAAAGCTTGCAGAGCATCTGCATATTGATATAAACAGTTGCATTGCCATCGGTGACTATAATAACGATATTTCCATGATTCAAGCTGCCGGTATCGGTGTCGCAGTTGCGAATGCTTGCCCGGAAGCGCTTGCTGCTGCAGATATCATCACGGTAAGCAATGAAGATCACGCAATTGCGAAAGTGATTGAGGATGTAGAAAGTGGAAAAATTTGCTTCGACGCATAATAAAAGGAGTAAACTTATGGCTGAAAAATTAATGATTATAGATGGTAACAGCATTGCAAACCGTGCGTTTTACGGTATACGCTTGTTGACCAATAAAGATGGTGTTCCGACCAATGCGGTGTACGGTTTTATGAATATTTTACTCAAAAACATTGCAGATATCGCGCCTGATTATGTCACGGTCGCGTTTGATTTGAGTGCGCCGACATTTCGGCATAAGATGTTTGATGGCTATAAGGCACAGCGAAAAGGAATGCCAGACGAGCTTCGCGTGCAGATGCCGATAATCAAAGAAGTCATTTCAGCAATGCAGATTCCGATTTTAGAGCTTGAGGGGTATGAGGCAGACGATATTATCGGTACCTTATCTGCACTTTGTGAGGATAAGGGAATTGAATGCTGTATCATTACAGGTGATAAAGACGATTTACAACTTGCAAGTCAGCTGACAAAGATTTATCTTACGACTACATCGAAGGGGAGCACTGTAACAGATATCTATAACGATACAGCTGTTGTGGAAAAATACGGCGTAACACCAACAGAATATGTTGATGTGAAAGCTCTGATGGGCGATACTTCCGATAATATTCCCGGTGTAATTGGTATCGGAGAAAAGACAGCACTGTCCTTAATTCAGAATGCTAAAAGCATAGAAAACCTCTACAGCGACTTAACTTCGTTTGGTGTAAAGGGTGCAACCTTTACAAAATTAGAGGCTGGAAAGGAAAATGCATATCTCAGTAAACAACTTGCAAAAATTGATCGTAATGTACCAATTGCTGTTGATTTCGATATGATGCATGCATTTAACTGTAAAGCGAATGAACTTTACAGCGTCTTGGCGAAGTATGATTTCAGATCTTTGATCTCAAAACTCGGTCTAACCGGAGAGAAAAGTTGTGCAAGTGCAAAGGATGCAAAGTATACCTTGCCGGAGGTTTCTTTTGTTTTAATTGAGGATGAGATTCGATTAAAGGAAATTCTTGCGCAGTACAAAGCAGAGACGTTTATTTATAAGATTTATGCTCAAGCTAATGCGCTGCAGGCGATTTCGTTTAAAGCTGAAAATACAGTTTACTTAGCAATGTGCAGCTTGCTTTTAAGCGAAAAATCCATGCTTGAAGCCTTTTTGACGATATTTGAAAGCGACAAAATAACAAAAATAGCGCACGCAGCCAAGGAGGATATTGTTTTTCTTGCCGGCAGAGGCTGTGGTTACAATCGTCTTGGATTTGATGCGGAAATTGCTGCCTATATCTTAGAACCGTCCCTAAGCAGATATGATCTTTCCGATTTGGCACAAAGCTTTTTATCGTTGTATATTGAAGATCGAGATAATGTAATCGGAAAAGGTAAAAAAGCTGTCACACTTTTAGACCTTGAGCTGAACAAATTACAAAGCTTCGTAATTGGCGAAATCTGCGCCCTGGAGCTTTTAAAAGACGTGCTCGAAGGTAGACTCAAGGAGAACGAGCAATTTGAGTTATACGCTGATATAGAACTGCCTTTGATTTCTGTGCTTGCGGATATGCAAATCAACGGCTTTGCAGTAGATAAAGACCGCTTAAATGAGTTTAATCAAATGCTTTCAGAGCGTATTGATGCACTAACACAGGAAATCTATACGGATGCCGGGTGTGAATTTAATATTAACTCTACAAAACAGCTTGGTGAAATTTTGTTCGAAACACTTGGCTTACGCGTTGTAAAGAAAACAAAAACAGGGTATTCAACCGATGCAAGTGTGCTCGATAAATTGCGCGGACAACATCCAATTATTGAAAAGATTATTGAATATCGTTTAATCAGTAAGATTAAATCGACGTATGGCGACGGTTTGCTTGCGGTTATTCATCCTGATACAGGCAGAATACACTCAAGTTTTAATCAAACGGTAACTGTAACCGGTAGAATTAGTTCAACGGAGCCGAATATGCAAAATATTCCTGTCCGCCATCCGCTCGGACGTGAAATTCGTAAAATGTTTGTTGCGCAGGGTGAGGATATGTATCTTGTTGATGCTGACTACTCACAAATCGAACTACGTGTTCTTGCGCATATTGCGCAGGATCATAATATGATAGATGCATTTAAAAATAACGCAGATATTCATGCGAAAACAGCCTCGGAGGTGTTGCACATCCCGATTGAGGACGTAACCACAGAACAAAGAAGTGCAGCAAAGGCGGTTAATTTTGGTATTGTTTACGGCATTGGTCAGTTTAGTCTTTCGCAGGATTTAAAAATTTCTGTTGCTGAAGCTAAATCTTATATCGATGGGTACTTATCCTATTACAGCGGTATTTCCGCCTATATGGAGAAGATCAAAAAAACTGCTGCGGAGAATGGCTACGTAACTACTCTGTTTGGCAGAAGACGCTATATTCCCGAGCTTAAATCGACGAACTTTAATCTGCGTGCTTTTGGTGAACGGGTTGCGTTAAATACACCTATCCAAGGCACTGCGGCCGATATTATTAAATTAGCAATGGTTCGCG
This sequence comes from Clostridia bacterium, assembly GCA_045532715.1. GTDB lineage: Bacteria > Bacillota > Clostridia > UBA1381 > UMGS1253 > RGIG2041. The sequence goes on along the minus strand of JAZSGM010000235.1, from coordinate 9,907 downwards.
TATACAGCCGTTTAAAGGAAGAAAAATTGAAAGCTCGTCTGATATTACAGGTGCACGATGAATTAATCATTGAGTGTCCAAAAAATGAGCTTGAAAAGGTTTGTGATTTGTTAAAATATGAAATGGAAAATGTTATTGATTTAGACGCCAGACTTGAAGCTGAGGAAAAATGCGGAAAAAGCTGGTATGAAACAAAGTAAAGGGGGGGGATTTATGCGTATAATTGGTATTACGGGCTGTAGCGGAAGCGGAAAATCATACATTTGTTCGGCGTTAGAATCTTTGGGCTACACAATTATTGATGCAGATAAAATTGCAAGAGAAATCGTGCAACCGGGACAACCTGCGTTGAATGAACTTACCATTGCTTTCGGAAATGAAATTTTGTTTGAGAACGGCACTTTAAATCGTAAGAGGCTTGCATCAATTGCCTTTCCCGTTCCTGAAAATCTGGAAACATTGAATAGAATAACGCATAAATATATTAAACAGCATGTAATACAGTCAATTTCTGAATGCAAAACTGAATATTGCGTTATTGACGCACCACTATTGTATGAGAGCAAATTAAATCAACTATGTGATTTGGTTATCGGCATTTCGGCCGAACGAAGTGTTCGTTTTTTGCGTATTTGCGAAAGAGATAATATGACTGCTGCTGAAGCGAACAGGCGGCTTGATGCACAGAAAAGTATTGAAGAAAACATTAAATTTGCAGATTTTTGTGTAGATACAACGCATAATCCTTTACCAATGGTATTGGCGCATAAGATTGATAACTTTATTAAAGGAGTTTCAGATGAAAATAGCTAAACGTATATTTATGGCATTAATAATACTCCTGATATTTGTTTTATGTTTGATTGTTGGTGGAAAATTCGTTTTAAATGCACTTTTTCCGACGCAACATTCTGATTTAGTTCTAAAAGCTGCAAAAGAGTACAATTCAGACCCGTATTTGATTTTTGCCTTGATAAAAGCTGAAAGCAATTTCGTTTCGGACGCAAAGTCGAATCAGTCGGCAATCGGACTGATGCAAATCACTGAACCGACTGCGCAATGGATTGCTGAAAAAATGAATTTTAAAGCATATAAATTTAACCAATTGACAAAACCGGAGATAAATATATCTATGGGAACATGGTATTTGGCATATTTGTTGAATTTATATAGCGATGACGAAACATTGGCACTATGTGCATATAATGCAGGCAGAGGAAATGTGGATCAGTGGTTGAAGAACCCATTGTACTCTTCTGATGGTAGATGTCTTCAGAAGATTCCTTTTCCCGAAACTGAGTCTTATATTTATAAAATCGAACGTTATAGACGAATTTATAAATTTTTATATCCTGCTTTGTAAAAAAAGAACGCGACTCCGGAGATGAGAGGGGACGGAGACGCGTTCATAAACAAATATTTGTTTTTTTAGATTAAATTAAACAATCGGTACAATTATCTTTTGGCCGATTGTAAGCGAAGTCGTTTTTAAACCGTTTAGCTTTTTAATCTTATAAACTGTATTACGGATATCTTCGCTTTTGTCACCATATTCTTCTGCAATACTCCATAAAGTGTCGCCGGCATACACGGTAATTTGTTGCGTTTTTTCAACCATATCCGCTTTTGTACTGCGCGGAAGACAAGCGTATACAAACAAAAGATTAACAAGCAAAGTTACAATAAGTACAAATGTAAAGAATCTGCGCTTATTTACAATCACGGTGCGTTTTTTAGTAGTCATCATATTTTAACCTCCATTCGAACATGTGTTCTGTATGTAGTATAACAGAACGGACGTTCGTTGTCAAGAGGTTTTTCGAAAAAATGTTCGATTTTTGATTTTTTTTGTAAAAATAGGGGGGAAGACTACCGATTGCCGGCACAAGAATCCATATATGATTGCAAAATTAATGCTGCAGCAACTGTATCTATCACTTCTTTTCTTTTTTTGCCGCGAGTATTTGTCTCGTTTAAGGTTTGAATTGCGCAAACCGTAGATAAGCGCTCATCGAAAAATACAATTTCACCTTTGTAGATATCTTTTAAACGCTCGGCAAACACATACGTTTTTTCGGCGCGTTCACCCAAGGAGCCGTTCATATTTTTAGGAAGGCCAATTACTATTTTTGATGGGTTGTAGCTTGAAATTAGCTGCTGCAAACGTTCAAAAAGCACTTTTCTGCCGGTATTTTTTATGGTTTCTACGCCTTGAGCAGTTAAGCCGAGTAAATCTGATACTGCGATGCCGACGCGCGCATCACCATAATCAATACACATGATTCGATTCATAAATAATCCTCCTTTATATTCATTACAGTATATCATATACTAATTGTAATTGTCAAATTCACAAATAGTTTCCATAATAATATTATGTAAACCAAAATGCACATCGGAAGTGAAAATAGGGAATGAATTATCTAAAATTACCAAACTTACCAGACAGAAAAGTAAAACGCGTGCTTATAGGATCTGATTGCCCGAAAGACATTCAACATACCATAGAAAGCTATGGAATTAAAACATTAAAAAGTGTAAATCTGAGCTTGATTGAGGATGCAACAAGTACACATCCGGATATGAGCATACTGCATTTGGGTGATAATAAATTTATCTGCGCTAAATCTTCGCTTACTTATTATCAGAAAATACTCGAGGATGCAAGTGTTCAGGCTTTGCCTGAGGAATTGAAGTCACCATATCCGCAGGATGCCGGTATAAATGCTGCAATATTAGGTAAAACTGTATTTTATTGTAAAAAATCCATAAGCGAACATATTTTCGAGGAAGTGAGGCGTTTAAACTTCAGACGGATACCGGTAACGCAGGGCTATACAAAATGCAATCTTGTGCCGATTTCGGAGAATGCACTGATTACGGAGGATATGTCCATATACAACGCTGCAATCAAAAACGGATTAGACGCACTTAGGATAAATCCCGGAAGCATTTATTTAAAAGGATATCCATACGGATTCATTGGTGGCGCTTGCGGAAAAATTGATGTTGGTACACTTGCGATCACAGGTAAGCTTGCATATATACCGGAAGTAGAATCTATAACTGCATTTTGCAGAAATCATGGTGTTGAGGTTGTGGAATTATGCAATTCAAGGCCTTGTGATATTGGAAGTATACTACCGATTGCATAATTGCAAAATCTGCAACTTTTTCCTGCACTTTAAACATACCCAAGGTCATTTTAAAAAAACTGGTGAGCTCCAGACGAGTTGCTTTCCAGAGGATTTCAAAGAGCTTGAACAATATAAATAAGAAGAAACCTATATGCACAAGCGAGATAATTTCTGCATCATCAGATATAATAAACATAATGGTTTATTATATAGTAGTAAATATATAACCGATAAACTGCATGTGCCGGACAAAAGGTATAAATTGAAACTCAATTCAAATTCAAACTTACAAATCTAAATCAGAATTGAGTTTATTGATGAAGCAAATATATATTGATGCAGAAGTAAATGGTGCAAACATAGAAAGAATACCGCAACTGTAGTAGTTCGGTGTATATGTACTATTTCAATATATATTAAAAAAATATCTAAAATTATACTTTTAAGTCGCATAAAGAGCAATTTATAATACTTAGATTGATATTTAAATATGCCCTACTCTGTAGAATTATCAAATAGAGCACAAAAAATGCACGCCGAGGCTTTTCCTCAGACGTGCATTTTTTTTATTCTTGTGTTGCAATTTGAGTTCTGATTGAAAGTTCGGCAAGTTGCTTATCATCTACTTCAGCAGGTGCATTCGTCATAAGCTCAGATGCATTCTGTACCTTCGGGAACGCGATGACTTCTCTAATAGAATCTGCTCCGGTCAGCAACATTACAAATCTGTCTAAACCATATGCCATACCACCGTGTGGCGGTGTGCCGTACTTAAATGCTTCAAGTAGATAACCAAAACGTGCCCAAGCCTCTTCCTTTGTAAAGCCGAGAACTTCGAACATCTTTTGCTGTAGCTCTGTATTGAAAATTCGGATACTACCGCCGCCAAGCTCACAGCCGTTTAAGATAATGTCATACGCCTTTGCGCGTACATCCTGCGGTCTTGTAGAAAGCAGATCAATATCTTCGTCCATCGGTGAAGTGAACGGATGGTGCTTTGCAACATATCTGTTCTCTTCCTCGCTGTACTCGAGCAGCGGGAATTCTGTTACCCATAAAAGATTGAACTGATCTTTACTCGTCAGATTCAGGCGTTTAGCAATTTCACAACGCAATGCACCAAGTGCATCGAATACGATGTTGTCCTGGTCAGCTACAAACAGAACGGTATCGCCTGCCTTCGCCCCTACCCTATCACAAATTGCTTTGAGTTCTGCTTCCTCAAAGAACTTCGCGATCGGCGAACGGTATGTGCCGCCTTCTTCGCAAACGAGCCAAGCAAGTCCTTTAGCTCTGTAAGTCTTTACAAACTCACCAAGTGCATCTAAATCCTTGCGGCTGAACGCTGTTGCGCCATCGTCAACCTTGATTGCACGCACGCTACCACCGGCTTCTACTGCGCCTTTAAACACACCAAAGCCACAATCCTTTACAAGGTCACTGATATTATTTAACTCTAAACCAAAGCGCGTATCCGGCTTATCGGAACCGAAGCGCTCCATTGCCTCTTTATAGGTCATGCGCTTGAACGGCACCGGTACGTCGATATCTAAGATTTCCTTAAATACGCGTGCAATCATGCGCTCGTTTACGGAAATAACATCATCGATTTCAACAAAAGACATCTCAAGGTCAATCTGTGTAAATTCCGGTTGACGGTCTGCGCGCAGGTCTTCGTCACGGAAGCACTTTACAATCTGGAAGTAACGGTCCATACCGGAAACCATCAACAGCTGCTTATACTGTTGCGGCGACTGCGGAAGTGCATAAAAACTGCCCGGGTGTACACGGCTCGGTACAAGATAGTCTCTTGCACCCTCTGGGGTACTTCTTGTAAGCATCGGTGTTTCAATTTCGATAAAACCATTTTCGTCGTAGAAGTTTCTTGCAATATTTGCAAGTTTATGGCGTAAAATCAAGTTTTTCTGCATCGGCGCACGTCTCAAATCGAGGTATCTGTACTTTAATCTGAGCTCGTCCTTAACGTCGGTTTCGGTTTTGATTTCAAATGGTGTTGTTTCCGCTTTATTTAAAATGCGGAGCTCAGTTACCTTGATTTCAATCATACCGGTCGGTAACTTCGGATTCGGAGAACTGCGCTTTACAACTTCACCGGTTACAGCGAGAACATATTCTGTACGGATAGTTGCTGCCTTTTCAAAAATCTGCGCATCAATATCCGTGTCAAACGAAAGCTGGATTATACCAGAACGATCACGCAAATCAATAAAGATAAGCGAGCCGAGATTACGGTATACATCAGCCCAGCCCATAACGGTTACAGCTTCACCGATATTACTTTCTGTGAGCTCTCCACAATAGTGCGTACGCTTCATTCCCTGTAATGTATCCATCATTTTTCACCTCTATTAATTTCTTTTAATACGTCAGCCAGCGCGTCCAGTTGGACGGTAATCTTATCGCCCGTCTGCATATTTTTTAGCTCTGCAGTGCGTGAATTAACCTCATCATCACCTAACACAATTGTATATGCTGCTCCGATTTTATCTGCATATTTCATTTGTGCCTTCAAACTTCTGCCAATACGATCTTTCTCTGCATAAAAGCCGTCATAACGTAATACATACACTAATTTTTCAGCCTCGACATCCGCCGCATCGCCGATGCTGGAGATGTAAATATCCGGCTTTGTTTCTATATCAAAGTTTGCACCCTGTGACTCTAATGTAAGAATTAAACGCTCAATGCCCATTGCAAAGCCGATACCTGGGGTTTCCGGACCGCCAAGCTCTTGCACAAGACCGTCATATCTACCGCCACCGCAAACGGTGCTCTGCGCACCGATATCTTCAGCAACAAACTCGAATACTGTCTTTGTGTAGTAGTCAAGACCGCGCACGATATCCGGATTGATTACATACGGAATGTTTAAAGCATCCAGTCTTGTTTTCACACCTTCAAAATGCGTGCTACACTCCTCGCAAATATGGTCAATCAGCTTCGGTGCATCCTTAGCAAGCTCGCCACAAATTGGAGACTTGCAGTCCAAAATACGCAAAGGATTGCGCTCAAGTCTGCTCTTACAGGTGTCACAAAGCGTCTCATAATGCTCTTTGAAATAAGCAATCAGCTTTTCATTGTATGCCTTGCGGCAAGTCGGACAACCGATGGAGTTAATATTCAGTGTCACTGACTTTAAACCAATTTCAGATAAAAGCATATGCACAAGCGAGATAATTTCTGCATCAATAGTCGGATTTTGAGAACCGAATACCTCTACACCAAACTGGTGAAATTCTCGAAGTCTGCCTGCTTGCGGTTTCTCATAACGAAAGCACGGAATGATGTAAAACTGTTTTACAGGTAATGGGTTTGCATACATGTTGCGCTCAATAAACGCTCTCGCAACAGAAGCAGTACCTTCCGGGCGCAGAGTGATGCTTCTGTCCCCCTTATCTGTAAAGGTGTACATCTGTTTTTCTACAACATCCGTTGTGTCCCCAACGCCACGTAAAAATAATTCAGTATGCTCAAATGTTGGAGTTATAATTTCAGTATATCCAAAGCGTTTGCAGACACTGCGCATCTTTGACTCTAAATACTGCCATAAATCGCTTTTAGGATAGAATATGTCATTTGTGCCTCTCGGCGCCTTTGTTAGCATTTTTTTACCTCCGTACCCACATGAAGTTTACATAATCAATTTATTGGAAACGTATTATTTTTCTAATAACAGATTAATAATATCCCAAACTGTAATTTTGCCTTCGTCTCCCTTTGTAGAAAAAGGAACAAGGACATCGTCTTCGGTTAGTTCTAATTCATTATAAATCATGTTTAGGTTTTCTTCGACTGCTTTTTTTGAAAGTTTATCGGTTTTTGTTGCTATAACAACAACATTTTCCTGATAATGCCGAATCCAATCTAACATCATTTTATCATCAGATGTTGGCTTATGGCGACTGTCAACCAATAAAAATACGAGATAGAGCGGCTCACGATTATTTAAATAGGATTCAATCATTGTCCCCCATTTTTTAATTTCTTCCTTAGAACGTGTAGCGTATCCATATCCGGGCAAGTCAACCAGAAAAATCTTTTCATCAATATCATAGAAATTGATTGTGGCCGTTTTTCCTGGCGTGGAGCTGACTCTCGCAAGAGATTTACGATTTAAAAGCTTATTGATCAGCGAGGATTTACCCACATTTGAACGACCTGCAAATGCAAATTCCGGTACACCGGTTTTCGGATATTGAGAAGGTTTGACAGCTGAAATAGTGATTTTTGCGTTGTGTAAATTCATAAATAAATTTCCCCTCCGCTTATTAGCACGTCGTAATAAAGCTTTGCTTAATATCTGATATTTCGGAAAGATTCAATCTGAAGTTATGATTTGGCTTCTTAGATAATGCGTGCTTTAATACTTCATCCATTTCCGACACGGCAATAAAATTGATACTTTCGCGAACAGTGGTCGGTATTTTTTCAAGATCACTGATATTATCTTTCGGGAAAATCAGCGTTGAAATACCGGCTCTGTAAGCAGCGATTGCCTTTTCTTTCAAACCGCCGATTGGTAAAACTCGACCACGAAGCGTAATTTCGCCTGTCATAGCAACTGAAGCTTTTACAGGTCTGCCTGTTAACGCAGAAATCATTGCAGTTGCCATTGTAATTCCTGCAGAAGGACCATCCTTAGGTACAGCACCTTCCGGTATATGGCAGTGAATATCCAAACGCTTATAAAAATCTCTTTCAATCTCAAAAGAATCGGCGTTAGACCGGATATAGCTCATAGCCGCCATTGAGGACTCTTTCATTACGTCGCCGATTTTTCCTGTAATTTCAACTTTGCCGCTGCCCGGCATGGTATTTACTTCTACAGAAAGTGTATCGCCGCCGACAGCGGTCCAAGCAAGACCGCGTGCAATACCGATTTCATCCTTTTCGTTTGCTTTTTCAAAGGTGTATTTTTTTGCACCGAGATAATTTTGTATGTCAGCGACATCTACAATTGTTTCCGTTTTTGAATCAACTTGCTTAGTAAGTGCTGTTTTCGCAACTTTTCTGCAAATTTTAGAAATGCATCTCTCGAGCTCACGCACACCCGCTTCGCGCGTATAGTGCATAATTAATTCTTCGATTGCGGCGTCTTTAAAACGAATAACAAGATTGTTTTTACTGTATTTCTCTGTGTTATTTGGTACAAGATACTCAAGCGCAATCTGTTTTTTTTCTTCAGCGGTATAACTACCGAGTTCAATAATTTCTACACGATCAAGAAGAGGCGCCGGGATAGTATCAAGCGTATTGGCTGTAGCAATAAACAATACTTTGGATAAGTCAAACGGCACTTCAACATAATGATCGCGAAAGGCATTGTTTTGTGCAGCATCAAGCACTTCAAGAAGTGCAGATGACGGATCGCCATTTAAACTTTTTCCAAGCTTGTCAATTTCATCAAGCAGTATTAAAGGATTGTTGCTCTTGGCAAGCTTAATTGCATTTATAATTCTTCCGGGCATTGCACCAATATAGGTCTTTCTGTGACCGCGAATATCGGCTTCGTCCTTTATGCCGCCCAGGCAAATGCGTTCGTAATTCTTACCAAGGGCTTCGGCTACAGATTTAACAATCGATGTTTTTCCGACACCCGGAGGCCCAACAAGACAAAGAATGGGTGCATTCTTGTCTCCTGCGAGTTTTTTCGACGCCAAATATTCTAAAATAGCATCTTTCACATCGCTGAGGCCGTAGTGATCTCTATCTAAGATTTCTTGCGCACGTACGATGTCAAAATTCTCCTTCGTTGTCTTATTCCATGGCAGAGAAACAACATAATCAAGATAGTTTTTAGAAACGGCATAATCGGCAGTATTGGGTGGCATTTTCTTTAGTCTGTCTACTTCTTTTAATAGTTGTTCTTCATGTACTTTTTTTAAACGAAGTTTTTGAATCTCTGCCTTTAATTTACCTGCTTCTTCACCTTCTCCGCACAAACCTTCAAGTTCTTCGTTAAAGACCTTAATTTGCTCACGAAGATAGTATTCTTTTTGGTTTTTTTGAATCTGCGCCTCGACTTTGTCATTAAGCTTATGCTCCAGTTCGGCAATTGCTACCTCGTTGCGCAAAAGAGCAACAACAGCAGTAACTCGATCTGTAATCGGTACGATTTCGAGTATTTTCTGCTTTTCCTCAGAGTCATTATCCAAGCGGGCTGCAACAGCATCCGTAATCATTGAAATGTCTTTTGTGTCAAGCAAGGGTAACAGGGATTCAAACACGCGAGGATTGGTAAATGAAAAATAATCTTCGCATGCACGGATCAACATACGCATTAATACATCCTCGAGTGATGTATCAGCCACCTGTTCAGGTTCATCAACAAAAGCAATTTCACTAATTAAACAAGGTATTGTGCGACTGAATTTAACTAACTTTGCGCGGCGAATCCCCTCAACGGTCACCGTCACATTTTCGCCAAAACCGCCTTGTATGTTTACGACTTTGACAAGTGTGCCAATTTCATATAAATCGTTCTTGGACGGTTCTTCAATTGCATTGTTCTTTTGCGCAACCATGAAAATAGGCATATTTTTGCCCATTGCATAATTGAGAGCTTTCATGGATTTGATGCGTCCAATCTCTATATTCACACTAATCTTAGGAAAAACAACTGTTCCGCGCAATGCAATTGTCGGAAACTTAAGCTGCTGCCCATCAGTATTTATCTGTTCAAGATTTTCAAATTCTTCTATCATTTCAAAACTCCATATTATATAATCAGTACATTTTATTATATAATA
>JAZSGM010000324.1:0-14481 GCA_045532715.1 Clostridia bacterium | reverse complement strand
TTGGCCTCCGACTTAGGTCGATGGTCATTGCAAATCACTCCTTCAAAAAATCGCGCTTTTCCTGCCGTTCGTCATAGGTCTTGCCGATATGTTCAATAGCGTGGACAGCACGCTGATTTTTATATCCTTCATGGCGTTTGCAATACTCCTCGTAAGCGTCGATAACGCCCAAAATTTCCACAAACTCCTCTTTTGTGTGCGGAATATTGCGTAAGAGCTGATTATTAAACGTCAGAATTTTGCGTCGCCATTCGTCCGCCGTCCTCTGGTCATCAAGGGCAATATAAGCGTCAAGGCGTTCACACAGCTTTTTGACATCCGCTTTCAATGCGGCGATTTCGGCGATTTGTTCGGCGTTGAATTTCCCGCCAATCCAGCGGCGTAAAGCGTCCCACGGATTGATTTGGATTTTTGACACCTGCAATACGGACAGGGCGGCAACAATGACTGCGCCTGCCGTGACAGTCCCTCCGGCGTTTAATAGCAGTTGTTTGATAAGCTCCACGCCTACACCTCCCGCACGTAATCCATGCTAATCCACCCGTTCCCTACACGTCCCCACGCAGACGCGCCTTTCCCAGCGCGGACTTCTTCAATGGTCGCAAAGACGCCCGCACCGAACACATCCAGCTTTTTAGCCCCCACATCAGGCGCGTTTCGAATGTTGAGAACGTTTGCGATAATCTGTACCCGCAATCCGCCTTTACAAAGCGCGTTGACGCGTTTTTGCACGTCGGAGGGATTATACCCCGCCGCCTGCAAACGTTGTACACGGGCGTCTCCGTTGCCCCACGCACCGTCAAGGACTTCCTGCGCCACGAGCGCAAGCGGCTTTATGGTGTCGTACTTAGGGCGAACCGCGCCCTTAACAAACGTCACGTTGCGCTTTCTGCGCATAACCTGTCCGCCGTTTGCGTTGTTGTTGATTCCGGTATTGCCCTCAATCGCCGTGACGGTGTTGCCGGAGACGCTTTCACAGATTCCGGTGTGATACGATACGCCGAATTTGTAAATCAGCACATCGCCGGGTTTGAAACCGGACGTTACCCACAGCCCAGCCTTTTTCGCGGCGTCCATCATCTGCCAGCAGGACGCCGTTTTCATGGGCAACAGGTTTTCGGCGTCCGCCTGATGAAAACACCACCAGACGAAGATAGCGCACCACGCCACGCCGTCCCAGCCGTAGGCCTTGCCGTACTTCTGACGGTTGCTCCCGGCAGGGGATTCGCGGACGCCGATTTCAGTGCGGGCGATTGTCAAAATTTGCTCTGCGGTTGGCATGATTACACCTCCTATTTCTCTGCGCCGTGTACCGTGCCGCAACACCGCGCCGGAACCGTCGGATTCGCCCGTGAACCAGAACACACTTATACCACGGCGTTTTCCCGCGTCCGCTGTCGTCGGCAAAGTCATAGTCCGCTTCGCCGTCGCTCCACATGAAATGGAACATCTGGAAATCCGGCGCAAGTGTCGGCTTGCAAAAGTACAATTTAACGTGGCGCGGGTCTTTGAGTTTTGCTCTGATTGCCTCTAACATACAGTTAGAGACGTATTTAGGCGTGACGTATTTATAAAGGTAGTGCATTATCCGCCTCCCAATACCAATTCCGGGTCGGCGCGGTAGGTGACGCTGGTGCTTCCGGCGTCAGATGAAATGGTGTTGTAGCCGTACAGCGTGGCGAGTTGCGCGGGAGTGAGCTGGTACTGGACGGGCGAGGCGAGTTCGTAGGCGACTTGCGCTCCGGTCGTCGGCGTTGTTCCGGCGGTGTAGACATCCCTGTCGGAAATCCAGACACCGGGGAGCGTCTCCCCGTCGTAGCTTGCGATAAAGTCCCACGTGACGGTCAGTTCGCCGGTCGTGACATTCAGTGTCCCGCCGTAGACGGTCAGCGGGGCAGAACCGTCGGTCAGCTGCACGGTGGCGGTTTGTTCCTGATAGGGGTCAAAGGTCATGTCAGCGTCAGAACCGTAATATATACGTGGGTAGTAGACCCGATTTGTATATGTGCCCGCTACAATGGACAACCGTATCCAGTTATAGGGGTCATCATCGGTAACTTCAAACGTTCCGTCGGAAGCCGAGCTAAAAATAAAATATACGTCGGTGTCTGGTCCTTTACAGGCGGCAATCTGTATCCTTAATGATTCTTCTCCGCCCCTCATACGGTAAATCCCGTTTTTTAAGTGCTTTTTCCAGTCCCTTTGGGTGCTTGTCGTTGACTGTGAACCGGAGTGACCTATATAAACGTTAAAAACCGGAACTTTTGTGGTCTCAACAGTCCCGTTTATCTTAATCCCTCCGTCCGAAGTGCCGCGGATGTCAAGGTTCTCGACACTGCTTATATTCCTGTCGGTAGGCAGAGAGGGAAAAAGGTTTTTCCCTGTCCGCGTGACGGTCACGGATTGGGCTCCGCTAATGGGGCGGATGTTGTCGGGGGACGGGTCGCCGCTGCCGGACTGCATAGGCATCAGCGTCACGGACAAGTTGCGCACGGGGAACGCCGAACCGTCGCCGAACGTAATAAGGTTGCCGGACGTGTTACGGTAAACATCCATAGTTTTGATATAATTGACAAGTGCGGTCAAATCAGCGGCAGAAGCGCGGGAGGTATCCGTCGGGTGCTTATGGTCTTCACGGGCGTACTTCGCCGACGTTCCGACAGTTACAGTCCCGTCCATGAGCGGTACGGCAGAAGCGGGGGCGAAACCGGACGGCACATCGGCGTTTAATTCATACGTCATCGGCTGTGTGTTGTCCGACGCGTCAATATAAATACCACGTGTCGCACTGCCTTTTGGGGCGTGTTTATCAAGTTTCGCCTTATCAGCGACAGACATCAGACCCTTTGCGGATACGGTTGCTTCAGCGTCGGGGATTCTCGCCGTATGGTCACCTAATACGGTAACGTGTCCTTTTGCGTCCACCGTCGCGGACAAGACCTTAAACGTCCCGCCGAATCCGGGCGTCTGGTTCGTCGTGTCGCCTTTAGAGCCAGCTGTCACGCCGCTGTCTTTGTGGGTAACGCTGTACCCGATAGCGGACGCCGTGCCGGTGTTGGTAACGGTTATCGCCGTATCGCCCGTCAGTGTGACGGGGATATCCGCAGATAACGGCACATTGCCAATTTTGCGCGTATCCCCGACGTACCCTGACAAGTCCACAAATCCCGCCAGCACATCGTACTTGTAAACGTTTGCCGAGGCTTCCGCCACAACAACGTTTGTTCCGGCGGGATACGTTTTCCCTGCGCCTTCAAGAAAGTCAGATGTTGTCGTGAAATCTTCCGACATATTTACGACAACACCGAGTTTCGCCGCTGTCAGAGCCGGAAGTGTCGCCATTGTCGCCGAACCACCCGCTTTATATGCACTGGACACTTTCGCGTCAATTTTATCCTCAACCTGTTGCTCGTCCTGAAAGTTGCTGTCATTTGTCAGGTCAGAAACTTTTGTCGGTAACGTCAAGGCGGCGGTTTTATTCGCCACCGGCACGGCGTTTCCATTTACTATAATAACATTAATTGCATTGACTTCCGCGCCTGTCTCAATGCCAGACAGCTTGGTTTTTTCCGCCGTCGTGTAATCTTCTGTCGAAAGCCCTTTCCCTGCTACTTTGTCCTGTTTTTCATCCAGTTTTCCCTTAATACGCGTCGAGAGTTCACGAGGCAATATATCCGCAATTTCCCGCACCGTTCTTATTGAAACATCCAGTGCCGCCTTTACAGCGGTTTCGATTACATCCAAACGTATCAACCCCCATCAAATGCCGCGTTCCACGCGTCCGCTACAATGTCCTCAAGTCCAGCGTCCTCTACCGCTTCTTCAACTCCCGCTTCTTCTACCGCTTCTTCTACGCTTGTCGGCGTCACATCCTCCATAATGTCAGCCAATTCGATATTGCCGGATAATGTCACGCCGTTAATGGACGGCTTATTTCTCAAGGCTTCATAATCAGTCGTTCCGCTACCGCCACCCCCGCCGCTTTCGAGGATAGCGGCTAAATATCTCTCTACACGCGTTATCGGTCTTTCTGGCACTTGCGTTTCATTTCCTGATATCGCGGAAAGATATTGTTCAACTCGTGTAATCGGTTCGTCCAAAATATCACCCCTCACAACCAGCTTGCGGGATACGCCGTGTTAATCGCCTCGTCGGGCGGGGCGGACACATCAACCGCGCATAACCCGTCCAATTCGCCGGACATGGAGACAATCACGGATTCCCCGTCCGGCAGTTCCACGGCGTCGCCCATTTCGCACGCTGGGTCAATGACGGCATTCCGCGCCGTAAACGGAAGATAACGCTCGTCTTGAATCTTCCCTAAAATGACCCTTGCGCCATTGTTCCAAATCCGCGACGCGTCCCCCGTAACCTGCCCGAACGCGATTTTGACAATCAGCACGCGCCCGGATTCATCCCCGGCAGAACCGACAACATCGCCGCGTTTGACAATACGGCTTTGTTCTTCCATGTCCGGGTCGGCGGCGTCGAACTCGTCGCCGTCCCATATGCCCCTGACGCCGCTCCACGGCTCTAACGGGTCATAATCGTCAAGATTTTCCACGTTATCCGCACTGATAACGCCGGACGCCTGCGTGGGAATCGCTAATGGCGCAAGGTACAGCGTCCCGATATCCGTGACAGTCCAGTTCCCGCCGTAATGGGCGGCAATGTACCCGGCAACCTCGCGCATGGACATTGACAGCGCGGTTGCCTCGATATCATCAAAGCCGATGACGCCTATCGTCCGTGCGTCCAGCGGGACGCCGATACGCCCGGAAATCTCCGACATGACGTTACTTGCCGTGCGCGGGTACGTTGTCTCCCATGAGGACGGGTCAGGGTTATAGTTCGTCGTGACGGTAATGGTGACGGTTGTTGTCGCTGTAACGCCGTCCTCCTCATAAGATACCGTAATTGTTGTGTCCACGTCCGAAAGTTGCGTTGTGGGACTGGTTGTGTAATCCGGCACATCAACCACAAGCCCGTCATGGAAATGCGCCGTGACAACCATGCCGGAGCGGTTAAAAACCTCTCCCACGCTGTACGTCGTCTTTGTGGGCGGCGTCGTGACCTCGATATACTCAAGCGCAGTTTCGGGGTCTGGCACACTGACATAGTGGAGGGTCGCGTTATACAGTGCCTCGTTATTGATACCGACGGTAATAGTGCGCCACTGTCTTTTCGAGCCGCCAAAATAGATGTCAGACAGTAGGCGTACCCCGGAAAACGCATCATCCCCGATTGAGGTAACGGTTTCTGGAATCGTGAGGCTTGCAAGGGAGAGGCAAGAAGCGCACAAGCTATTTGCAATCGCCGTTACGCCGCTGGGGATAGCAAGGCTCGTCAGGTATCGGCAACCCGCGAAAGCGTCATGACCAATCGTCGTTACGCTGTCGCCTATCGTGACGTTGGTTAATGCGGTGCAATTATAGAACGCCCAATCGCCAATGCTCGTAACGCTGTCTGGTATCGTAACGTCGGTTAAGGCGGTGCAACCAGAGAACGCGCCATTGCCAATACTCGTTACGCTGTCGCCTATTGTGACGCTGGTTAAGCCGGTGCAAGTAGGGAACGCCCACTCGCCAATACTCGTTACGCTGTCTGGTATCGTGACGCTGGTTAAGCTACTGCAACTATAGAACGCGTAACCGCCAATACTCGTTACGCTGTCTGGTATCGTGACGCTGGTCATGACGGTACACCCGCGGAATGCACGCGTCCCTATGCTCGTAACGCTGGTATCAATCGTCACACTTAGGATTTGGTCGGCGTTCTCGTACCACGGCGGCAATGTTGTTTCATAATCCGGCATGTCTCCCGTACAGTAGATATTCAGGACGCCGAAATCGTCAAGTTCCCACCAGTCGCCGGACGCAATCGCCATAAAATCAGCCCCCTTTCGTCAGGACGGTCCCGTGCTGTTGTAGTGGATGGTGGCTTTGGTCAGCGGGTCGTTGCCACTGCCGATACTGATTGCCCTCCATTGGCTTTGATTTCCACTGTAATACACATGTCTTAAGCTGGTACAATTTTGAAACGCGCCATAGTCAATACTTGTAACGCTGTCTGGTATTGCAATGTCAGTTAAAGAGGTGCAACCGCCGAACATAGTAGCGCCAATCTTCGCAAAGCCGTAGCCTATTGTGACGCTTCTTAAGCTGGCGCAACTTGAAAACACTCTATAGCCAATATTCGCAACACCGCCAAGTATCGTTACGTTGGTTAAAGATATGCACTCAGTAAACGCATCATTTCCAATATAACTTACTCCGGCTGGTATTGTTACACTGATTAAGCTGGCGCAATTTCGGAACGCAACCTCGCCAATCCACGTAACGCTATCAGGTATTGTTACACTGGTTAAGCTGGTACAATTTTGAAACGCGCCATAGTCAATACTTGTAACGCTGTCTGGTATTCTTACGCTGGTTAATCTGATGCAACCAACGAACGTTGACCTTTTAATCTTTGTAACGCTATCAGGTATTGTTACACCGGTTAATCTGGTGCAATTTTGAAACGCGCTCTCGCCAATACTTGTAACGCTATCTGGTATAGCAATGTCGGTTAAGCCATTGCAATATTCAAACGCACCTTCGTCAATACTTGTAACGCTATCTGGTATTCTCACACTGGTTAAGGAAGCGCAAGAGTCAAATGCGTAATGGACAATATTTGTAACGCTGTTGCCAATCGTTACGCTTAAAATTTGGTTTCTGTAACTATACCACCCTCTTGCTGGCATCCTGCCGACACAGTAAATATCCAGCGTACCATCCGTGTACAGCGTCCACCAGTCGCCTTTTGCTATCACTTCCTGAGCCGCAACCCGGAACGTACCGAGCGACTTGCCGTTATAGCGCACGTCCACCATAATGTCGCCCACTTCCGTGATTTCCGTGCCCTCGGTGGGGAGTACCGTGCATTTTGCCGTGATATCCTCCGTGAAGCCGTCGGAATATGTCGCCGTCACGGTCAAGCCTGTGTAATCCAATGTCTCACCGACGGCATAATCAGTCTTTGCAGGGTAGGATGTGATTTCCGTACTGGTTATTTCCGCCCACTGCGCAACAGTGCGCTCATCGTGTGTGATTTTATCCGTATCCGCGGGGTCTGGATACCACCCAGTAAAACGGTACCCGTCACGATTTTCAGGCGTGGACGGCGTGGGCATATTGTCTCCGATATTGCGGCTGTATTTTTGCACACCGCCGAAACCGTCCGCAAAGGTAATCGTACAACTGCGGTCGCCCATCGGTTTTTCCATTTTCATTATGGCGTCGAACGCGCTGACCGTTGCCGCGCCCGTGTCTTTATCGCGCCGGACGGTATCGGCGTAAAATACGCCTTTAGGGATGTACTCGGACACGCGCTGACCGTCGGCGGAAACAAGGCGGACATAGAGCCTGATTTCCGACATCGGCGGGATTTTGCCGTTGGGACTGTTGTATGGCACGATTTCCAGTTCCAGCGTGCGTGAAATGGCGTTGCCGACGGAAGGGGAGTTGTAAAGACGCCCAGAAATGGTTACTTTGATAATGCGGTCTTGTCCGTACTCCGTGCCGTTGATTGTTGCTTTGACTTCCACTTGGTGGTCAGGTTCGGCAAGAATCTGATCCCATAACGGGCTTGTACTATGCACGACATTTCACCCCCCTGAGCGTGATTTGTCCGCCTTTGTAATATCTGTTCCCATCGACGGAGCGCAGGGCAAAGACATAGTCCAGATTGGAGGTCACGCGCATTAGTTGCGTGTAATCTGTCCCGCTGTCGCCCGTTGTGGCAGGGTCTGTGTAAGTGCAGTCCGCAATCATGATGGACAGCGCGTCATAGGCGGCGGTTGCCTGCGCGTCCGTCATGGGAAAAAGCGAAAATGTGATAACCGGTCGCCGTGTTGCGTTGGCGAAGTACTCTGTCCCGTCCAACGCGGTCACGGTCTTGCGGTAATTTGTCTCATAGGAGACGCTGTAAGTGGAGAGGACGGGCGCAAAGTTGAAATCATTGAATTGTAACGTTACGTCCATCCTCGCGCCCCCTCTGCCCTGAACCGCGTTTGCAGGTACGTGTACATCATTTCGCCCAAAACGCGCTTGTCAACTGTAATCTGTATGGGTTGTTCCACGCGCACAGTCTCAATTTGCCCCTGTGCCGCGCCACGTGGAGACGCCACGCCAACGGGGCTGTATGCAGGATTTGTTGTGACGCTGTACCCGCCGCTGACGTTGAACGGGTCGGCTGTAAGCGCGTCCTGAATGCCTTGCACGGTGGATTTCGCGCTGGACAGCATATCCGGCAGACCGCGTTCAAGCCCGATTTCCCCGCCCTGTAAGACGTTGCGGAACACCTTCTCTGACCATTTGGAGGGGCTGTGCGTGTCAAAGCCCTGTTCGCCCTCGAACTCGTCCTTGACTTCATCCGTCTTGCCGCTCAGGAAGGAAATAAAGCCGTTCCATAACCCGCCGATTCCCTCTTTTAGCCCGTTGATAATGTTCTTTCCGATGTCCTTGAACCACTCAAACGCGCCGGTAAACACGCCTGTGATGTCATTCCAGACGCCGGAAAAGAAGTCTTTCACGCTACCGAATGCGTCCGTGACGCCCTTCCATGCGGCGTCAAACGTGTCGCCGAACCACGTGACTGCGCCAGTAAATGCGTTGGAAATATCCGTCCAGCGGTCGGAAAACCATTTCCCGACGCCGTTCCACGCGCCTGTCACAGCGTTATAGGCGGCAGTAAATTTATCCTCGAACCATTTGCCGATATTGGCGAACGCTTCTATGATTCCATCACGGAGATTGATAAAGAAATCTTTGATTTCTCTTGTCTTTTCGGAGACAAATTCACGTAATGCCGCTAATGCGTCCGGGATAGTCTTTGTAAAAAATCCGACAACGGTATCAACAAGCCCTGTTACAAAGTCTTTAATGGCGTTTCCGATGTTGATAACCGCATTCCTGAAATCCTCGTTTGTATGCCATAACGTTATCAGTGCCACGACAACACCGGCAATCAGAGCCGCCACAAGGACAAGCGGATTCGCCGCCAGAACTGCGTTAAATAAAGAAAACGCTTTCGTGGCTTTGTCGATAATGTCCTTTATTGCCATAGCGGTCTTAAATGCGGCAAATGCTGTCACAATGCCGGTAATTGCGGCAATGAACACATCCGCGCCCGTACTGCCTTCCGAAAGCCAACTCACAAAATTGATGATGTTCTCGACAACAGTTGCCACAATGTCGGCGGCAGTTGAAAAAGCGTCTCCCAAAAATCCAATCGCTGTTATCAACAGGTTTGTGGCGTCCTGTGCGGCTTGCCCACTTGTGAAATACTCTCCGAAAGCCGCTGAAAAAGCGGTTTTAATCCGCTCAAACGCGCCTGTCACGGCGTTGCGTACTTGCTCAAACGCCTGTGATACGCTTTCAAATACGGCGTTGAACTGTTCCCCAAGACCAAAATTTTCAAAAACGCCACGGAATGCGTCACGGAGATATCCGACGAATGCGGACGCAACTTTTAACGCGCCATCCCACAAAAGAGGTATGTTATTGATAAGCCCGGTCACAACCGCGCCGAGAATTTGTCCGCCGATAGTCACAACGTTAGGCAGATATTCCAGAATCATCCCGATTCCGTCAGTGATAATCGGGGCAAGTGCGCTCATCATTCCGTCAAGTCCGCCATCTTCAAAAGCCTTTGTCAACGTGACAACGCTTGTTTGGGCAAATTCTGTAAATTTACGCAGTGCGGGTGTGATTTCATCTGACAGCCGGATTTTCAGCGTTTCAAGCGCAGAACTAAGCGTTGTTGCGCTTCCTGCTAAGCTGTCCTCATGTGTGAGAGCCATTTGCGCGGCGGCGGACATTGACCCGAATACTTTTTCTAACTCTTTCCCCGATATTGTGAGGTTGTTATCAATATCATTAAGCGTAACGCCGCTGTCAGCCGCCTTTTGTAATGCTTCCCTGAAATCCTTGACTTTCCCTTTGGATTTCTTCAAAGCCTCGTTAAATTCTTCCTCCGTCACTCCGAGTTTTGCCATAGACGCCCGCATAGCGTCCGCACTGAAACCGTTTTTTTCCATTGCTTCCACGAATTTCTCATTGCTGACGCTTGCGGCGTTGATTTCTTTTCTAAGGTCGTTGAAATCATCCTCACTTGCGTTAATTATCGCAAGCCAGCCAGACATAGCCTCCTGCCCGAATATTGCGGCGGCGTATTCGGACTGTTCCGCTTCCGACAAGCCTTTGAATTTTTCGCGCAAAATTTTCACAACTTCAATAAAATCACGCGTATTTCCTTTGTCGTCTGTTAGGACAGCCGCCCGTGCTTCCCCTTGCTTTTTAAGTTCCGCCACCTGTTTTTTGACGGAATCTTGATATTCCGCTAATTGCTCTTTATTTGCGTCCTTGAGGGCTTGTAATTGCTTTGAATGCCCATCTTTCGCCGCTTTTAGCTTATCGTTATTGCCGTCTTTGACGGCTGATAATTGGTCTGACTGCGCTTTCCTGAGGGACTTCAATTCGTCTTCGTTTGCTTCTTTGATAGTGGATAGACGCCATTCGTTAAGTTCTTTTAACTCTTTCAGGTCTTGCGCATTGGCTTCTTTCGCCGCGTCGAGTTGTTCTTTCCGCGTCGCTTTTGCCGCTTCCAGTTCCGTCTTTTGACGGTCTTTCAGTTCCGCAAGTTCTTGCTTTTGTGTTTCTTTGAGTTCTTCCAGCCCTTTCGCCCGTGTTTCCTTATAACTTTTTACTTCCGCGTCCCGCGCCTCTTTAGCAGTCTCACGCGCCGCTTTCGCTTCTTCCTTTGCCTGTTCTTTTTGGGCTTTAAGGTCGGCGATTTGGGCTTTCCGTGCGGCTTCTTCATCTTTGCGGCGGATATTTTTATTATAATCTGCTAATTTCTGTTCCGCTTCGCGCCGTGCTTCCGCCGTTTTCGCGGTATTGACAGCCTTTTGCAGTTCCGCCCTGCGCTGTCTGCGTTCTTCATCTTCCGCCGCCTTCGCCGCCGCGTCTGACTGCGCCTGAATTGTGGCAATCTGGTCATCAAGACCTTTCAGCCGGTTGTATTCTGCTTCATTGGTAAGGCGCAAAGATTCCTTGTACTCTTCGTCAATCAGGGCAAGTCTTGCCTCAGTCGCCTTTTCGTACTCCTTAACCGTTCTTTCCTGTGATTTCTGCGTGTCACTAAGTGTTTTTTCATTTGCCTTTTGTACGGCTTCCACTTCGGCGTCAAGCGTTTTTTCCAGCGCGTCGTATTCGGCGTCAAGCGTCTTTTTGCGTTCTTCGTACTCCTTGTCGGCAATATCTTTCGCGGCGTCATACGACTTATCCAGTGCCTTTTTGCGCTCTTCATATTCATTGTCAAACGCTTCTTTTTGCGCATTGTAACGGGCTTCAAGTGATTTCCTGAGCGCGTCATATTGTCTGTCAAGGCTTTCCCTCAAGGCTTCTTCATCATCGCTGTATGCCTTTTCACGGGCACTTACAGACGCTTCAAGCGCGGCGGTTTTGGCGGCTATTTCTTCATCGCCCATATCCTGCACAGTCAAGCCTAATTCCTTGAGTTTTGTTATCGCGCTGTCTGTTGGTTTGACAAGTTTCGATAAGCCAGCCCTGAGTGACGTGCCTGCCTGTGACGCCTTAATCCCGGCGTTTGCCATAAGCCCAATACTGACCGCCATATCTTCTATTGTATAACCTAACGTCCCAGCCAATGGAGCAACATATTTGAATGTCTCCCCCATCATGGAAACGGTAGTATTGGCGGCACTGGACGCAACGGCAAGCACGTCAGCGAAATGTGCGGAATCTTCCGCTTTCAGACTGAACGCCGTAAGCGCGTCGGTAACAATGTCTGAAACTCTTGCAAGGTTTTCACCGGACGCGGCGGCTAAGTCCATAACGCCCTTCAAGCCATCTATCATTTGTTGCGGTTTCCATCCTGCCATTGCCATATAGCCGAGCGCGTCCGCCGCTTCCGTGGCAGAGAATTTTGTTGAGCCGCCCATTGCAATAGCTGTTCCCCGCAAGTCGTTCAACTGTTCACTTGTCGCACTGGAAATCGCGGCGACATTAGCCATTGCCGCGTCAAATTGCTTGCCTACATCAACGGATTCTTTGGCAAATGCAACCACCGCACCGGAAGCAAGTGTCATTCCGGCGGTAATGGCTTTCCCTGCGGCGGCGGCAATGGCGTCAATGCGGTCGCCGAATGACTGCATAGTTTCGGAGGCGTCTTTGATACCGTTTGTAAATCCATCCGAACGGAGAGAAAGGATTGAGAACAATTCAAACAGATTCACTTCAAAGACACCTCCTATCCGCGCAATTTCTTTTTAATGTGCGCTATCACGTCCGCGCTTGTTTGTAGCGGTTTTTTTTGCGGCATAACAATTTCCGCATAGCGTTTTTGCATTGCCTTCCCACCCGCGAAACGCTGTGTATTTTCGGCAATCGCGGCGAGGGCGTCTGTCATGTAAGCGCGGTAAACGGCGTCTTTTTGTTCACGCTTTAACCGTGCCCGACAATATCCCAAAAATGCGGTTACTTTTGGGATTCCCCTGTATTCGCCGACACAGAGCCAGACGATTCCGGCGTCCGCGTCGGCAAGCCAAAAAGGTCTAATAATTCGGGGTCGGAAATCATGTTGAAAACATCTTTAATGACGGTTGCGGCGTTGCAATGGTATTCAGACGGCTTTTTCCCGTCCAAAATTGCAAGCATTGCAAAGACGTCAGCGGGGTTTTCCTTGAGGAGCGCGGCGGCAAATTCCATTTTAGAACCGTTACGCGCTTTTTCCATGACGCTGTTCTTGCAAATATTGCCGACGTGCGGCATAAGGTCTGCAACGACACGGATAGCGTCATAATCCTTAAATTCAGTTAATTTCACGTGTCCGCCTCCTTAAGTGCTACTCCGTGTATAGTACGTCTTTCCGCTCTGTACCGTCGTGTCCGTAGAGCGTGTGTACGTGTAATTCGGGCTTGTCCCAGAACGCTCATAGTAGCCCTGCGTGGACGGGTTGCCCGTGGGACTGGACACGGCGGTATAGGTGTACGTGGTATCCACCTTTTCCAGTACGTAAATTGTCATCGGGACTTTTGTAATGTCCGCAATGGATGAGTGCACAGTAAGTTCCAAATTAAGAGAGCCCTTGCCGTTTTTCGTGGTTGTAAGATTCAACCCGCCTGTGGACACAACATTGTCCATTTCCACAACAAGAACCTTGTCCTCGTCAATCATGTCGCCTATCCAGTAAATTTTCTGGAAGTCCGCCAGTCTGTATTGGTCACGGATAGTAACAGAAGTGCCTGTAATATCAGCCGCACCAATGGCAAGTTTGAGCGTGTCAGGCGTAATGTCCAGTGCGGCAACAGACAGTGAGCAGTTCCATCCCGTGATTCTCTTGCCCTCCATCGTATTATTTGGTACGTTGTTCACGTCTTCAAAGAAATCTTCCGTGTCAGGTGTTGCGGAAATGGAAAAATCGCCGGATGTGGCGCAGATAATGTCCGCGTCGTCCGGTTCAGTCGGGTTGCTTACGTCAAACGATTTCAGCAACGTTCCGGCGTTTGTTTGGATGTTATTTGCAAAATCCGCTGTCACTCTTGCGGCTTTCCACATATATGTCCTTCCTTTCTTTACTAATCGGCGGTCAGGTATTCCGCCGTCAGGTTGATATAGCGTCGTTTGATGTTATCGTCATCCGCGTCAATCAGATTCTGACACCACGGAGACCCACGGCGAAACCAAATAAACCCGCCGTCACATTTCACAGCCTTCCCGCCGTAACCGACAGCCCGTGACAAATCATTGGCGGCGTCATTAAGCGGCTTTTCCAGTGACGTGTACGCCCATATGTTGATAGTGATAGACACGGGAGAGCCGCTGATACTATCAAAAACAGGCGTATATGTCCCATAACTCCACCCTTTTGTGAAATTATCACGCGCATAGTCAGGGACGTTTCCGACAGGATAGAACGGGAGAAAGTGTAAAGTTTCGCCTGTTTCTTCATCTGTTCGGGCAGTTATTGGGATTGCGGAATTTAAGAATGAAGCAAGTGCGCCCTGTTTTGTCATGATTCGTCAGCTTCTTCCGGTACTTCTTCCGCACTTTCCAGCGTTCCACTAAATTCACCGCTCTTTAATACGCCCATGTATGCAAGGGATTCAGGGTCGTACTTCAGTATGTGCTTCACGGATTCTTCAAGAAATTCGCCGTGTCTTCCAAAATCCTGTTTGCTCATTTGTAAACCTCGTTTTCGCGTATCTTACGCGGCTTGCGTCCGCATGGGTGGATATCTTTTAGAAACTTCTGCGCGACTGCCAATTAACCGTTCCATGTATCGTCTGCCCCCCCCACTTAACCGCCGTATAATCTCACGTTCACGGTCAGAGAGTTGCCATTTGTGCACGGTGTCACGCTCTGCGGTGTCACGCTCTGCGGCGGCACGCTCTGCGGTGTCACGCTCTGCGGC
>JAZSGM010000091.1:0-7094 GCA_045532715.1 Clostridia bacterium | reverse complement strand
CACCTCGGCAAATACCCAATACGCACCGTCACGCAACACCAAATCCAGCTCACCGCCGCGGCAGACATAGTTTCTGTCCACGCATTGCATACCACGTGCCTCAAGATACTTTTTCGCAGCACCTTCAAAAAATTTACCAAGTGCTCTTGCCGTTTTCTCTGCCATATCTTATTTCACAAACTCCTTTACACCACGAAATGTCTTTCTGTGAATCGGACACGGACCGTACTGCGCAATCAATGCACGGTGTCGCTCCGTCGGATATGCCTTATGCTTCTCAAATTCATACTCCGGATACTGCGCTGCAAGCTTTAACATCTCACGGTCACGGCTGACCTTCGCCAGAATGGACGCTGCCGCAATGGAGGCAGAAAGCGCATCCCCCTTAACCACCGTGCGGTGCTCTATATCCTCCATCCCGCGAATACGGTTTCCGTCAATCATCACAAAATCCGCAGGCACCTGCAAGCCGCGCACCGCGCCGTTCATCGCCTTAAATGTCGCTTCCAGAATATTGATACGGTCAATTTCCTCATGATCTACCGCGCAAACGCAATAGGCAATCGCCTTTTCACAAATCACGTCAAAAAGCGCCTCTCGCTTCTTTTCCGTAAGCTTTTTAGAATCGTTGAGTCCTTCAATGACTTCACCCTCCGGCAAAATCACGGCTGCGGCAAATACACTGCCCGCCAGCGGACCGCGTCCCGCTTCGTCCACACCGGCAATCGCCTTGTAGCCTGCAGCACGCAGTTCATTTTCAAGCTTGTACATATCTGTTTTTACTTCCGTTTTCATATTTTTCTCCTTTGTTTGCTACGCATTTTCCAAACTCATTACACACTGAAAATGCAAACTCCCAAATACTGCGCAAGTCACCCACAACGCGCCGGATTTACATATGCTCTTAAAAAACGTGGAAATCCGGATGCAGGGTAAGGCGCATGCGACACACAGTACTCGGTGTACGGGTCGACGCCTGCAACGCCACAACGCGCCGGATTTACATATGCTCTTAAAAAACGAGGAAATCCGAATGCAGGGCAAGGCGCATGCGACGACACAGTACTCGGTGTACGGGTCGACGCCTGCAACGCCGCAGTGCGCCGGATTTACCGTTTTTTCGGACAGTAGCGCATACAAATCCCACATACCGCTCCCCTGCCAATATGTTGAAAATGCTCTTTCATATATTGGCTGCAGGCGGCAGCGTCAATGATTTCTTCACGGGACATGCCGTGCTGCCAGACCTTGCCGCGGATGGCAAGAGCAGGACATTTGCTGACACAGATGGTGCAGGTACCACAAACGTCGGGGTTGGTGTGTTCGACTACTGTATGAAACGGCATATCGGTCAGGATTGTTCCAAGGCGGATACGCGGACCGAATTTTTTGCTGATAAAAATATCATTTTTGCCGATGCTGCCAAGGCCGGCTTGGCGGGCAGCCGCTTTGTGGCTGACGATTCCGGAAAGACCGCCTTTGCCGTCCGGAATGGACTGCGAGGCCGCAATCGGCAGATACGAATAGCCTTCATTTTGAATATAGGTGCCGATTTCGAAAAGGATACGGTCAATGAAAGCATTGGCCGTACGGTAGTGCTGAAAATAGGCAAAGGTCGGCGCCGCGTCGATTTCATCAATGACAAAATCCGAAAGCTTCACCGTAATACTGATTGTATAGGGCAGCTTCTGTGCGTATGCTTCATGGAGCGGTTTTGTTTCGGTAAAACCGACATCCGCTGCACCAAGCGCGTTAAGTCGCTGTGTGATTTCCGCATTGTAAACCATATGTTTTCCTCCGGACTGTATTGTTAAAAATATTTTAGCATAAATTTAAAATTTTGTCTATGCAACTTCCGAATTCTGTGTTAAAATATTTAAGGCGAGGTGATATTTTGAAATACTATTGCATTACGGATCCGGTCGAAATCCGGATTATGATTTTATATGCGCTGCGCGAGGCAACGGAGCAGATTTCCAGACCGCAGCTGACACATGCATTGCTGGCAAGCGCAGATGTAGATATGTTTGACATCTGTGACGCAATGGCGTTTTTGGAAAAGGCAAATGAGATTTTTCGCTACACCAACTCCGAAGGGCGCGAGGTGATGGATTTAACCGACAGCGGCAAGATTTCCGCCGAATGCTTTTACAGGGATTTACCCCTGCAGGTGCGCGAATACATTGTAAAAACCTTAAAGGAGCTGCACGCGTTTAAAGAAGAACAAAACCGCCTGACGGCAAAAGCCGTGCCGGTCAGCTTCACGGACTACAGTGCACAGCTCGGCCTGCGCGAATCGGAAACGGATTTGCTTTCTATGACACTGTTTGCCAAAGACGAGGAAATTGCTGAGTTGATGTGCAAAAATTTCAAGAAAAAGCACGCAGAAATCTATGACTATCTTCTGAAAACATTGACAGAAACAGAGCAATAAAAAATGCCCTATAGGGCATTTTTTATTGCATTCTCAAATCATTTAACAGCATCGGACTAAAGCGCTCTACACCGAAGCGCTTTGCAAACATCGCACATTTACACATAAAAATATAATAGATGTTTTTGCGGCAATAGCGCAAGGTTTCAAAATTCCCCTGCCCCTTTGCAAGCACGACATCCGCATCGTCAATGCATCTTTTCGCCTCCGCCGAAATCGCGTGCAGGCACGTCCCCGCAACGGCTGTACCATTATCGGTCACGCGCACGAGTTCCTGCAGACCGACCTGCAACGCATCTTCCATGGTTGCATCGTTGAGTACCGGTGCACCGCGCACAATCACATCAATTTGCAGCGCAGGATACAGCATCAAAAGCGTTTCAATCAGCAGCTTATCAAATACAATCTCTCCGCAGTTGTCCGTTAAATATACCAATCGGCGCGCCGCACACAAATCCGATTTTAAATTATCAAGCTCAACCAGGTCAAATTCCATATTTTCCGCATTGTCAATCATGCTTTGCAGCTTTTCCTCATCTACGGAATCCATCGCACCGAAGTCAATAAAATTTCCAAGCATCGCATAGCCCACAGCAAGACGCAAGGCGTCCTTTGCGCTGCTGATTTTTTCCCGGATTTCCGGCACTTTCTTTTGCATCTGCCCGTTAAAATACGATTTGATTTCCGAAAAGTCCTCCGGCGCACCGAACAGCTCTGTTTGCAGACGCACAATTTTTTCAAGGACCTCGGGCGCACTCTGCGTTTTTGGTGCATCTGCCAATATTTTAAGCATTTTTTGCATATACAAAAGCCTTGTTTCTTCATTTGTTTCCGGCGGAATATTGTTAATATGTTTGTCAAGCAGGCAGGTAATACACTGCGCGCTCAGTCTTGTAATTTCCATGCTGTATACCCCACGATTGTTTTTTTGTACCAGTATATCACATTTTAATTTTCTGTCAACCGCATCTTCTTGCATCTGCGCTTTGTTTATGCTACAATGAACAGCAGAGGTGAAATTATGTTTCCATTTGAACTTGACTTTTTAAAGCTGTTGGAAACCGTGCGGACCGATGTTTTTAATGTGCTGTTTGAAAGCATCACACTGTTGGGCGAAGAAACGCTTCTGATTGCACTGATGGCGGTTATTTATTTCCTATATGACAAGCAGCTTGCCCGCAAGCTGTTTATTATCACGGTTTTGTCACTGACCACCAACAGCATTATTAAAAATTTCGTGCGCATTCCGCGTCCGTTTGCGGACGGCAAGCTCACCTGCGTGCGTCCCCAGACGGCAACAGGGTATTCCTTTCCGAGCGGACACACGCAAAACTTCGCGACCTGGAGCTTTTCCCTTGCGCTGCATTTTAAAAAGCATTGGGCTTGCATCCTTTCCATCCTGCTGACGCTGCTGATGGCATTTTCACGCATGTACTTAGGCGCGCATTACCCGAGTGATGTACTCGTCGGGCTGCTGCTCGGCATTAGCTTCGCCGTCGCAGGCAGCTATGTATGCAGCAAAACCGACAACATAGCAGCGCTGAGCACCTGTGCCCTACTGCTGCTTACACCGTTTGCTGTCTATTTTCTGATTGCTGCCGAGGCTTTGTTTGCAGATTTTTTCAAGGCCTACGGTCTGCTTGCCGGCTTCCTGTGCGGCACCTGCTTTGAAGAAAAATACGTGCGTCTTGACTGCACCGGCGCACTATGGAAAAGATTTTTACGTGTCGTGCTTGCCGTTGTACTTGCCGTGCTTATAAAAACCGCTCTCAAAAAGCTGTTTGCATGCGAGCTGTTGCGCCTTTCGCTCATTTCAGATGCGGTGCGCTATTTCCTGCTGACACTGATTATGCTCGGCATTTGTCCGTTGCTGTTTCAAAAATTCAAGTTATAAAAAAAAGAGGCATTGGACGCCCTATGCCTCTTTTTCTTTTTCCTGTCGGAATACAAAATCCCCTACACGCTGATAGTGCACCTTGGTTTTACTCTCCCTTGCACGTGCCTGCGCTGCGGTCAGCGCAATAATCCTGCCCGCGCCGGCAACCTTAAGCGCCTTTGCACAATTTTTCAATGTGTGCCCCGAGGTAAAGATGTCATCCACCAAAAGTACATTTGCATCCTCCAGCTCTGCTTTGCATACAAACGCATCGCGGACGTTCAACATACGCTTTTCATCCTTCTCAAGCCGGCTTTGCACCTTGGTTTCACGTCTTTTTCGCAAGTACTTCTCCTCCACCTGCAAATTACAGCGCCGCGCAACCTCACGTGCCAGCAGCGTCGCCGTATTGTAGCCGCGCAGGCTTTCCTTTTGCGGTGTCATCGGCACCGGAATCACAATGTCAATATCGGACAGGTCGCAAACTGTCGCCAGACGCTCCGCCATAAAGGCACCGAGTGTCGCGGCAAGCATCGGCTTTTCGTGAAACTTCATCTGTATGATGATCCTCTTCGCCCCTTTTGAATAGCAAAACGGCGACAGCACAAAATCAATATGCCCCTTCAAAAGCTTCTTTCCGCTACCGTTGACAGTCGGCAAATTCGAAAGACAGGCATCACATATATGCAGCGGTGCCGTTTCCGGAATAGACTTTGCGCAAAAGCCGCACCGTTTCGGAAAGAAAATCCGATTGATCCATAAAATCAGCTTATGCATGTTCCTTTTCCTCCGCAAGTGCGCGCAAACGCACCTTCAGGCTTGTAAATCGCAAATTTTCGGTATTATTCGCCGTCATCGCCGCCACCGCACCCTTGATGCCCACCAGTACAACAAGCTTTTTTGCACGTGTCACGGCTGTATAGAGCAGGTTGCGCTTCATCAGCATCGGCGCAGCATGATAGACCGGTAAAATCACCGCATCAAACTCGCTCCCCTGGCTTTTGTGCACCGTAACCGCGTATGCAAGCTCCAAATCCGTCACCTGGTCAAACATATACTGCACTTCTTTGTCATCATCATAAACGACCGTCAATATTCTGTTTTCCGTATCGACGCAGGTAATGTAGCCGATATCGCCGTTAAACACCCCCGTACCGATGGCATCTGACGAAATGCTCGACCAGCCGATATCATAATTGTTTTTCGTCTGCATCACTTTATCGCCCTCGCGAAACACGGTGTCACCGTGGCGATATTCCTTTTTGTCCTTAGACGGCGGATTCACGCTCTGCTGCAAAAGCACATTGAGCTGCTGCACACCGGCAATGCCCTTGCGCATCGGCGAAAGCACCTGAATCTGCCGCAGCGCATCCAGACCGTATGCCTTCGGCAAACGCATCTGATACAGCTCTGCCACCGTACGCGCAATCGCGCTCGGGTCCGTGCGTTGCATGAAGAAAAAGTCAGACTTGACATCATCCAAAACCGGTGCTTCTCCGTGAATAATCCGGTGCGCATTTTGCACAATCATACTCTGCGCCGCCTGGCGGAAAATCTCCGTCAGACGCACGGTTTTCACCGCACCGCTCTCAATAATATCCGCAAGCATATTGCCCGCACCTACCGGCGGCAGCTGGTCCGCGTCACCGACAAAAATCACCACGCTGTCCTCGCGCACCGCCGAAAGCAGCGCGCTGCCCAAAAGCACATCAATCATGCTGCTTTCATCAACAATGACCACGCGTTCTTCCAACGGATTGTACACATCGCGTGCAAAAACCTGCATTTCACCTTCCTGCATATATTCCAATTCAAGCAGACGGTGAATGGTGCTTGCCGCCTCACCTGTCACTTCGCCGAGTCGCTTTGCAGCGCGCCCTGTCGGTGCAGCAAGCGCAATTTTATATTCATCCTGCTTTAAAATTTGCATAATGGTATTGACAACCGTTGTCTTGCCCGTACCCGGACCGCCGGTCAAAACCATAATCCGGTTGGTCAGCGCACAAATCACCGCCTCGCGCTGCTTATCCCCCAGCACAACACTGCTGTCCTTCTGCCACAGCTTCACCAGGCGCTCCGCCTGCTTTTCCGTATACAGCGCCTTGCCTTCTAAAAGGCGTGCAATCTTTGCGCCGATGTTCCATTCCGCCATATGCATCATATGCAAAAACACCACGCGCACACCGTCAAGCTGCTCAATGGTCACACGCCCCTCAATGGCAAGCGAGGTCAGTGCATCTGCCGTCACATCCGTATTGACGCCAAGCATCTGCCCGACCGTACAAATCAGCTCTGCCTCCGGCAGGTAGGTATGTCCGCGCTCGTAGGCGTTCGAAATCAAAACATACTCCATCGCAGCCTTGATGCGACTGCGGCTGTCCGGCGGCGTCCCCATCAGCATGGCAACCCGGTCCGCCGTCTTAAACGAAATACCGTTGACTGCGCTGACCAGTACATACGGATTTTGCGAAATCAGATTGACCGCATCCTTGCCGAGCGCACGTTGCACCTTCAGCGCCATTGTTGCGCTGATTCCGTATTTTTGCAAAAACATCACCGTACGCTGCACGCTCTGCTGCGACTGGTAGCTTGCCCCGATGTCCAGCGCTTTTGTCTTGCTGATGCCCTTGATGCACGAAAGCCGTTCCGGAGCATTGAGCATAATATTGAGCGTATCCTCACCGAACTGCGCAACAATCCGCTGCGCTGTTGCAATGCCGATGCCGCGGATGATGCCCGAGGCAAGATAGCGGACGATGCCCTCCTCCGTTGTCGGCTCCACCT
>JAZSGM010000074.1:0-2777 GCA_045532715.1 Clostridia bacterium | reverse complement strand
AACTACCGGGCCAAATTATGGTGGGAGTTACAGGGCTCGAACCTGTGACCCTCTGCTTGTAAGGCAGATGCTCTCCCAGCTGAGCTAAACTCCCGCACCAGTCGCTTCGCAAGCGACGAATGTTATTATACAAGATGTTTTGTACGTTGTCAAGACTTTTTTAAGAAAATTTTAATTTTTTTTCAAATTTTCTAATTTTGCATATAATTCCTCCAAATCTTCACGGCTGAAATCATACACATTATCGCAAAATTGGCAGGTAACTTCCGCCTGTCCCTGCTCATCGATCAGGGCGCGCAGCTCCTCTTTACCCATGCCGAGAAGCGCACTGCTGACGCGTGCACGCGTGCAGTCGCAGACATAGGCAGGCTTTGTTTCATTCTGATACATAAACATATCAATGCCCTCAGTTACCGTAAGCAAAATATCCTCCGGACTCATCCCTTCCGACAACATGGTTGTCATCGGCGACAGCTTTTTGATATTTTCTTCCAAAAGAACAGCATCTGCATCGGTTGCATCCGGCATCAGCTGCAAAATAAAACCACCTGCATTGATTACGGAACCGTCTGTATCCACCAAAACGCCGAGAGCGCAAGCGCTCGGTACCTGCTCCGATGTCGCAAAATACGCCGTAATATCCTCGGCAATTTCACCGCTCACCAATTCAAGCTGTGCCGAATACGGCTCCTTCATACCCAAATCACAAACAACGGAGAGCGTTCCCTGACCTACAGCGCCGCCGACATTTAATTTCCCCGGTGCCTTGCTCGGCAGCTCCACTGTCGGGTTTTCCGCATAGCCCTTCACGCGCCCTGCAGAATCTGCAGTTACAATCAGCTTGCCCAGAGGACCGTCACCCGCAACACGCAGTGTCAGTTTATCGTTTTCACCCTTCATCATATCGCCCATCATTGCGCCGGCCGTCAAAAGTCTGCCCAGCGCCGCGGTTGCAATCGGGTATGTTTTATGAATTTCCTGTGCGCGGCGCACAAGTTCGGTCGTTTCCGCAACGAAAATACGGATGCCGCCCGTAGCACTGATGCCGCGAAGTATTGTGTCTGCCATATTTATAACGCTTCCTTTACAGTTTATCCGAAATTTGCTTTAATATGCCGCGAATCTGCCTTTTCATCCGCACAGTCTTTACCGGCTGCGCCCTGCTTTATACTTCTAATTCTATCAATATTTTGCGGGTTTGTAAACAATTTTCGAAAATATTTGTAATAAACACGCTTTTGTGGTACAATACATTTAAATTAGAAAGGAACGGTGAAAACCATGAGCGATAAAGAACTTTTCGAAAAATTAAGCTATACAGTCAAGCATGTAAATACCGTGTTGGACGATGCACTGAAAACAGCGGCATTTGACTACTGCGAAGGCTACAAGGATTATATCTCCAAAGCTAAAACCGAACGCGAATCCGTTGCGTTAACAGAAAAAATCGCCGTAGAACACGGCTTCTGTGCGTTAGGTGATATGAGCGTATTAAAGCCGGGTGATAAGGTATATTCCATCAACGGCGGTAAGGGGATTATGCTTGCCATTATCGGCAAGGAAGATATCTTAGAGGGTGTAAATATTGTCGGTGCACACGTGGATGCACCGCGTCTGGATTTAAAGCCACGCCCGCTCTTTGAAGACAGCGATATGGCTTGGTTCAAAATTTAGTACTACGGCGGCATCAAAAAATATCAGTGGCTCGCTCTGCCGCTTGCGATGCACGGCATCATTTGCAAGACAGACGGCACAAGCGTAAATATCTGCATCGGCGAGGATGCTGACGATCCGGTATTTACCATTACCGACCTTCTGCCGCATTTGGCACAGGACCAGTCTCAGAAGACGTTGTCCACTGCATTTAATGCTGATAATTTCCATATCCTGATGGGCGGCCTTCCGAAGGGCGATGACGAAATCAGCGAAAAAGTGAAATTTAATGTACTCGCTATGCTGCACGAGAAATACGGCATCATTGAAGAGGATTTGACCAGCGCCGAAATCGAATTTGTGCCGGCAGGCAAAGCAAGAGATATCGGCTTGGACCGCGCACTCATCGGCGGCTACGGTCAAGACGACCGCGTTTGCGCATATGCTGCATTAAGGGCACTCCTGGATTTAGAGGAAGTACCTGCCAAAACAAGCATTTGCCTGCTCGTCGACAAGGAAGAAATCGGCTCTATGGGGCGCACAGGTATGAAATCGCGCTTCTTTGAGCTGCAGCTTGGAGACATCATCACAAAACTGATTGGCGGTTGCAATATTGATATTTTAAATAAGGTTCTGTTTGCCTCGGAGTGCCTCTCCGCAGATGTTGGCGCGGCATATGACCCGCAGTACCCTGAGGTACACGACCGTCGCAATTCAGCTTTTGCAGGTAAGGGTGTGCTGGTATGTAAGTATACCGGCGGTCGCGGCAAATCCGGCTCGAGCGATGCAAGCGCAGAATTTACGGCTAAAATCCGCCGCATTTTTAACGACAACAATGTCCTTTGGCAAAACGGCGAGCTCGGCAAGGTCGATGTCGGCGGCGGTGGTACGATTGCACAGTATGTTGCAAACTTAGGCGTCAATGTCATCGACTGCGGCACACCGCTGTTTTGTATGCACGCACCGTTTGAAGTGTCAAACAAATTCGACTGCTATATGACCTACAAGGCATATAAAGTATTTTTTGAAAACGCAAAATAATTTCAAATACAGAAGAAACGGTCCCTTAGGCGTCTTCAGTTAGGGATAAAACGCCTTAAAAAGCAATATTTTGGCAAATAGCT
>JAZSGM010000043.1:0-12612 GCA_045532715.1 Clostridia bacterium | reverse complement strand
GCTACGCTCTTTGCATATACGGTTGCCGGTGCGGAAAGCTTAAAGGTTGTACCGTTGTTGGTTGTCTGCGACATCCATCCGAAGGTGGAGGTCGTCATATGAGCCATACCCGCGTTTGCGCTCGGTGTACCGATAACAACGAGGTTCTTATCGGCTGCCGGCTTCTCTGCGCCGCCTGCAAATGTAACGCCGGAAAGCGGCACGCCGCTTGTTGCGTTGGTTGCCTTTGCAGTAAACTTCAGCGTAGCTTCTGTGTTTAAATCACCGTACTGAACAGTAATACGGTTTGCACCGCCGTACTGCTTACCATAGCCTAATGCATAGAGAGACGGATATTCGTCGTCAAACTTAACGGTGATATCATATTCAACATCGCCGATGGTTGCCTTTACAACCTTTTCGTTTGCATCCATTGTAACCTCAACAGCCTCGGATGCTGCACCGTTTGCGTTTGCTACGGTGAAGGATGCTGTGTTTGTACCACGCGGTACTTCGATTACATATTCTCCGTTTTCGAATGCAACCTCTTCTGCGTTAAGCATCGGAAGTGCATCGATATCATAGCGCGACTTCGCGGTTGTCACCGTTGCGGATGCGAGCGGCGCCACCGGAATGTCAAACTGTACAACTGCACAAGTCTTTGCAGTCTCGGCAACAGAAGCGGTGTACGGGATTTCTACCCATTCACCTGCTTCGAAATCACGTGCATAAACGTGGTCGAAGTCACGCTTCTGTGTCATCCAGCCGCGGCCTGTTGTATAACCGTAGTTGGTGATAACACCCATGTTGTACGGCTTATCTGCCGTCAGAATCCATTCGCCGTTTTCATCTAAGTTTGCAGCCGGTGCCTGGAAATAACCGTCCGGTGTAACATACGCTGTATTGGCAGCGAAATAGGTCGTCCCAATACTCGTCCATGCCTTACTGCCACCTTTATAGTAGCCCGGTGCATCTGCTGTCTGAACTGCAAAGTCATTGTTAGCAGCCAAATATGCCGTTACATCCGCAGCGCCTGCCTCTGTCAGCATATCTGCTGTAATTTCACTTTTCGTATACAGATAAGCAAATGTTCCGCCACCCGGGTTGTTATAGAAGGTCGATACCTTAGACTCATCCTTTGTGGTCCAGCCCTTCGCCAGGGTAGTACCCATGCCGAGTACATAAACTGTACCGGACTGGGTTGCCTTAAAGCGGTAAGCCGGGTTACCGGACTGCTGTACAGCACCGAAATACTTTTCAGGCTCTGCTACACCCTGCGCAAGTACAACACCGCCGCGAAGCTCTGTGCCGACTTCTGTAAACATAGAACGACGGGTAGTTGTGGTGGTGTACTTTGTTGTACCGGTCTCACCTGCCCAGTTAAAGCCATCCGGCATGGTAGTAGACGAAGAATAGTGGAAAGCATCACCGGTCTTCAGGTCTGCTGTACGGATATGCGTTACAGACTGCTTTTCTCTTGCCACAGCGGCAGAGGACTTTTCTGCTGCTTCCAGTTCATCAACTCTTGCCTGAATTGCAGCCGAACGAATCGGGTTACCCTCGATATCGATGGTGATATCGCCGATACCCTCTTTTGTAATCGTACGGGATGCTGTTTCAGTTGCATCTGCCCAGTCAAAGGACTTTAAGTATCTCTGATATACCAGAGCAGAAGCATCTGTTACGTCTGCAATTTCCGCTTTGGAATATGCAAGACGCAATTCGTAGGTTGTGTTCTTCGCGAGCTTGGAAGCATCTGCTTCAATCTCGAGAGTGAACGCACCGTCTGCGATGTCCGCTGTACCGATGGCCACGCTCTGTGCCTCCATCGTCTCTACATCGAGCGGTACCTGGTCGAGTACGCCAATCGGTGCTACAACATAGGTAATTGTACCTGTCTGTGCACTGGTGGTACCACCAAGTTCCAGGTTGAGGCCATCATTCACATCGAACCATTTTGCGGTTTCAGGTGCGGATGCGCCCCAGAAAGAAATCTTTCCGTTCAAACTGGTGGCTGTCACTGTGATTGCGCCTGTAACAGCAGCATCACCTGCGGTCAATCCGCTGTTATAATCAGCGAAAACACCAGTTGAACACAGCATTGAAAGTGCCATAAGCACTGCCAATACTTTTGACAAAAACTTTGTCTTTGCCATAGGTTTTCTCCTCCCTTTTGATTTGATATGCACTTTGGCTCTGTCCTGCAGCTTGAGATTCTTTCAAAGGCTCCCTTGTGCAAAGGGAGCTGTCAGCGCAGCTGACTGAGGGATTGCTTCTTTCACAATCCTCCCGTCACGCTTCGCGTGCCACTTACTCGCTTCGGCTCAGACATGCCGCGGCTCTAACAGTCCACCGGACTGTTATTCACTACCGCGTCAGCCGTTCCACTACCCTCCTTTACACAAGGAGGGCTTTAAGAAATGCTCTCGCCCACATTTTCAGCCACTTTGGCATATCATAAGTTTTGTTTTTTGATATAGTCGATAGTTTCAAATGAGGTGAAGGCTTGTTTAGCTACAAGGCTTCTCCTTGAGGAGAAGCTGTCACCAAAGGTGACTGATGAGGTGTAGGCTGCATAGCAGCCGTGCTTTAACGACACCTCATCCACCGCAAGCGGTCCCCCTTCCCCGCAAGGGGAAGGCATACTTTCGCGCCTTCACGCCCATTTGAAACCACCGGCTATACCGGTTTTCGCCTGCTTACAGGCTTTTATGTCAACGCCATTATAGACCGCAGCTTCCCTATCTACGGCCTATGTTGTCATAAACTTGTAACATAATTGTACCACAAATCAAATATTTTTCAAGTTTTTTTCTTCCTTTTCGGTCGCGCGAAACCATTTTTGTTAAGAATAACCAACCGCGTCCTATAAATTTTGTGCAATATGCATCAAGTATAGCATTTTCGGTATTCATTCTCATCTCACATTTTGCATATATATTACAGAGGTGATTACATGAAAATCTATACATTCAATTTTAAGCACATTCTGCTTGCGGCGTGCGGTATACTGACGCTGTGCGTCTGCATGACAGTGGCAACGGCTGTCCTGCCCACCGTCAGCGGAATGCGTCTGCTGCCGATTTACAGCGTGGATACCACCGAGCAAACCGTCGCTCTCACCTTCGACTGCGCCTGGGGTGACGAGGATACCGATGCGCTTTTAAAGGTGCTTGACCAATGCGGCGTGAAGGCGACCTTTTTTGTGACCGGCGATTATGTCGACCGCTGCGCAGCAAGCGTGAAAAAATTTCACGCCGCCGGACATGAAATCGGAAATCATTCCGATCTGCATCCGCACGTAAACAAGCTTTCGCAGACAGAGCTAACTTCCGACACACAGCGCTGCAGCGATAAAATCAAAGCCGTCACCGGCACGGCGCCAACGCTGTACCGTGCGCCCTACGGCGAGTACAATAATGCGGTTGTGCAGACGGTCACCGACCTTGGCTACAGCTTTATCCAATGGGACTGCGACAGCCTCGACTACAAAAACCCCGACGCCAAAGCCATGCAGACACGCATTGCCAAAAAGGTCCAAAACGGCTCTATCCTGCTGTTCCACACCGGCACGAAAAACACCGCTGCCGCACTCGGCGGCATTATAAAGGATTTGCAAAGTCAGGGCTACACCTTCAAGCCGGTGGGGCAGCTTATTTATAAGGAAGGGTTTTATATGGACCATACGGGACGGCAAAAGAGAAGGTAAAATGAAAAGTTGAAAACAGGAAACTCCACCATAATTCTCCACTCTCCACTCTCCATTCTCCATTCTCCATTCTATATATGTCATTGCCAAATAGACAATGACACATATATATAGGAAAGAACTGCTTGTAATCCCTTGCCTGCAAGGCTCGTTTTTACCGACAAATCCGTATCTGCCAATATACCGGCAAGCTGCATATGTACACTCACACCACCAAAGCCCAGAACAAGCGAAACAAGCCGCATTTTTTGCGCAAACGGCAGCGGAAGCATGCAAACGGCGCTGCAGCCGTTGGTGATTTCCAGAAGACCGTTCAAAATCACACTTTCCGGCAGCAGAGCGAGCAGAACGGCAAACAGCACCGTAAAGCCGCAAACGTAGAGCATGTTATTTACCGCTGCGCGCACACTGTCCGCCACAGCTGCACCGAGCGGCTGTACGCAAAAGGCGGTGCTTTTCTGCGGACGCGGCAGCTGTGTGTGTTTATAAAAGCGAAACAGAAAACCGACCGTCACGGCAGCAAGCACATGGCACATATACAGCGTCACGCCCGCCTTCGCATCGCCGAGCATGACTGTACCCACACTCCCAAGCACAAACAAAGGTCCGGAATTATTACAAAAGGCAAGCAGACGCTCTGCCTCCGTTTTGCTGATTTTTCCGCTTTGGTAGAGCGTTTTTACACTCAGCGTTCCCACGGGATAGCCGCTGACAAACCCCAACAGCACGGCGGATGCACCGCAGCCGTTGACACCAAAGCAGTGCCGGCACAATGGTGCAAGCGGTTTTTGCATCAGCTCCGGCAGTCCGAGCCGCAATAACAGCCCCGACAGCACAAAAAATACAAACAATGACGGCAGCAGCGCATCGGCGCACAGTGCAAGTGCGTCGCGTGCCGCCGCAATGCATACCGCCGGACGTACACACACACCAAGTGTACACGCCGCCGTCAGAAACAGCGCAAGTTTATTTTTCATACAAGCCACCTCGGTAATTTATATGTGTATTTTTGCATAATATTTAATAAATCCTCCGAAAGGCTCCCCTGTGTAAGGGGAGCTGGGTTGCCGAAGGCAAGGCTGAGGGGTTGCTGTTTTATGACAACCCTCCCGTCACGCTTCGCGTGCCACCCTCCCTTACACAGGGAGGGCTCTGTTTGGAGCATTTTCCGAGGTGAAATTATGAAAAAGCAGCCACAAAGCGACAAACTCAAAAAAGGCATCCTCGAAAAGGCGAGCGAAGCGCTTGATTTACCCAAAAGCATGACAATGCAGCTGCCACGGCTGATTTTAACCGGGCACCGCGAGCTGTTTATTGAAAACTACCGCGGCATTCTGGAATACGGCGACGGCTTTATCCGCATTGCAACCTCCGCACGCAATGTGCGCGTCTGCGGGGGCGCGCTGTCGATTAAAAGCATCGCCAGCGAAGAAATCACTCTGGAAGGCGACATCAGCGCCGTATCCTTTGAAGGTGGGATATAATGGGCATCCGGATAATCAATTACCTGCGCGGTTATGTGACGCTGCTGCTGACCGGGCAATTCATTGAACGTTTTATCAATATTTGTATGCATCGGAATATCTTTTTGTGGGACATACGCAAAACCGCCCGCGACAGCGCGCGCGTCAAAATGAGCATGCGCGCCTTCAAAACCGTTCCCGAAATCGCGCGAAAGACGCACACAAAAATAAAGATTTTAGAAAAACACGGCTTGCCGATCCGCATTGCAGACTACCGACGGCGCTTTTTGTTTCCGGTGGGGATGCTGCTTGCAGTTTCCTTTTTGTACGGCTCGTCGCTGTTTTTGTGGACAGTAGATGTCACCGGCTGCGAACAGGTGTCCGCAACGGAAATCAAAGCCGTACTCGCGGATTTGGGCGTACGTCCCGGTGCGTTTAAAAAAAGCATCCGCCCCGGTGACATCAAAAATGCTGCCCTCGCCCGCCTGAGCGATTTAAGCTGGCTTTGGGTGGATATTCACGGCTGCCGCGCCGATGTGCGTGTGCTCGAAAAACGTGCTGCACCCGAAATTGTGCCGGATGCCCCCTGTGACATTCTTGCCGGCGCCGACGGCATCATCTGCGAAATCATTGCCACCGAAGGGCAAACCAAGGTCGCCGTCGGTGACACGGTAACGCGCGGTCAGGTACTCATCAGCGCCGTATACACCAGCGCACGCGAGGGTATCCCCGCCCGCTACACCCACGCCGCCGGCAAAATCTACGCGCGAACCTGGTACGAGGCAAGCAAAACCGTCCCCTTAACGGAAACAAAAAAAATCTACACGCAAAACACGCACACAGATCGCAGCCTGCACCTCGGCAGCCTCACGCTGCCGCTGTCCGACCTGCGCACTGTGCCCTACAGACACAGCGAGCGCAAGCGCACCACGCACGATTTAGTGCTGTTCGGCAAATACACCGGTATCACCTATCGGACAGATACCTATTGTGAATACCGTCCCGAAACCGCTTCTGTCCCAATAGACGTGGCGCTGCGCAACGCGGAAACCGAGCTGGATCAGCAAATCTGCGATATGCTTTGGGATACAGCTGCGGTGCGCACGGATGCACACACAAGCTATACCGAAAACGGGGACGGCACCATCACCGTCAAACGCACGGCGGAGTACAAAGAGCAAATCGGTGTAGAAAAGGCAGTCAATGTGCTGTAAGCCGGCCAAGGCTTTGCGTCGCACATCTGCGAAAAATCCGACAACGCATCCGTCAGAACCTATAGGTTTACCGGCTTCCCCGCAAGTTTGTATAAAAAAACTATTGCTACAACGAAAAAAACAGTTTATAATATACAGTAGATAAGAATGGACTAAGGAAGTGAATTTTGTGACAGAACTGCTTTTTTCCCTGCCGTCGGGCATGGATGTATCGGCGCTGTTCGGCAGCTTCGACTGCAATATCCGACTGATGGAAAAAGAACTCAATGTTAAAATATTAAGCCGTGACAATGAGCTGAAAATCATCGGCGAGGACGGCAACACCGAAAACGCACGCAAGGTGCTCAAAAGTCTTTGCGACTATTTAGAGCGCGGTGAGGCGTTAAATGAGCAAAATATTCTCTACACCATTTCCATGGTGGAGGACGGTCTGGAGGAAACCCTCGGTAAGGTCGGTGACGATGTGGTTTGCATCAGCGCCAAGGGCAAGCCGATTAAATCCAAAACCGTCGGACAGAAAAAATATATCGAAGCGGTGAAAAAAAGTGTGATTACCTTCGGAATCGGTCCTGCCGGTACCGGTAAGACCTATCTGGCGGTTGCTGCCGCCGTAATGGCATTCCGCAACAAAGAGGTCAGCCGCATTATTTTAACGCGCCCTGCGGTGGAGGCCGGCGAAAAGCTCGGCTTTTTGCCCGGTGATTTGCAGATGAAGGTCGACCCGTACCTGCGTCCGCTCTATGACGCGATGTACGATATGCTCGGCGCGGACAGTTATCAGAAATACTTAGAACGCGGTATGATTGAGGTTGCGCCGCTGGCGTATATGCGCGGTCGAACCTTAGACGATGCGTTCATCATTTTAGACGAGGCGCAAAACACCACCCCGGAGCAGATGAAAATGTTTTTAACGCGTATCGGCTTCGGCTCCCGCGCGGTGGTCACCGGCGATATCACGCAGATTGACCTGCCGGACGGCAAAAAATCCGGTCTGAAGGAAGCGGTCAGAATTCTCAAAAACATTGAGGATATTGAATTTTGCTACCTGACCGAAAAGGACGTTGTCCGCCATCCGCTGGTGCAGAAGATCATCAAGGCATACGAAAAAGCGGAAATGGAAAGAGAACGCAAGCGTGCGGAACAACAGAACAGGAGATAAACGATGAAGGCTGAAATCATTTTTGAGGACAATCAGGAAAAAATTGAGGTGCAGGACGGCATTTATGATTTGATTGAAAATGTGGTCGACACGGTGCTGACGCAGGAAGATTTCCCGCATGCGTGTGAGGTTTCCGTCCTGTTCGTCGATGACGAGGAAATCCGCGCCTACAACCACGAGCACCGCGGCATAGATAAATCGACAGATGTACTCTCCTTCCCAATGCTTGAGTACGACGAGGACGGCGAAATCGTCAGCGAGGATGTCGGCTTTGGCGATGTATTGCTTTTAGGTGATATTGTTCTGAGCTTAGAACACGCAAAAGCACAGGCAGAAGAGTACGGTCATTCTTTCGAACGCGAAGTCGGCTTTCTGACTGCGCACTCCGTGCTGCATTTGCTCGGCTATGACCATGAGGACGATGAGGAAAGCCGCCTCGAAATGCGCGAAAAAGAAGAAAAAGCGCTCAGCGCGCTTGGACTTGTGAGGTAAGAAAATGACTGAAAACAAAAATTTCAAATCCGGATTTGTTACGATTATCGGCAGCCCGAATGTCGGCAAATCTACCCTTTTAAATCATATTGTCGGACAGAAGATTGCCATTATTTCCAGCAAACCGCAGACAACACGAAACACGATTCTGGCAATTTATTCCGATGAAAACCGTCAGATTGTGTTCACCGACACACCCGGTATTCATAAGGCACGCACAAAATTAGGCGAATATATGGTGCGCGCGGCAAAGGAATCCGTGGATGAAATGGATGCCATTTTGTTTGTGATTGATGCGACACGTCCGGTAACGGAAAACGATCTCGAAATTGCCGAAAGCATCAAAAAAAACGGCATTCCGGCAATTTTGGTTTTAAACAAAATCGATTTGATGAACAAAGACGATTTGCTCCCTCTGATTGCC
Source organism: Clostridia bacterium (assembly GCA_045532715.1). Lineage (GTDB taxonomy): Bacteria > Bacillota > Clostridia > UBA1381 > UMGS1253 > RGIG2041. Next base: position 4,172 of record JAZSGM010000043.1, on the reverse strand, counting down.
CGTTTCAGCGAAAACGGTGACTTCAAGGCCATTATCCCGGTCAGCGCACTGCGCTCCAACGGTATTGATTTGCTGTTAGACGAGCTGACAGCGCTGATGCCGGAGGGTATTGCATTCTATCCGGAAGAAATGGTGACCGATCAGCCCGAAAAGCAGATTGCCGCCGAAATCATTCGCGAAAAGCTTTTGTGGCTTTTAGATAAAGAGGTACCGCACGGCATCGCCATCGAGATTGAAGCGATGAAGGAAAAGGATTCCATCACTGAAATCAGCGCCGTGATTTACTGTGAAAAGGCATCGCACAAGGGCATTATCATCGGCAAAAACGGTGCCGTATTAAAAAAAGTCGGCGAAAAAGCACGCATCGACATTGAAAGAATGCTCGACAAAAAGGTATTCCTGCAATTGTGGGTGAAGGTAAAAAATGACTGGCGCAACAACAATTACTTAATTAAAAACTTCGGTTACGAATAATCAATCCGGCTTTCGCAAATCCTATTTATGCATAAAGAATATGACATAAAGGGGATGCGGAAATGCTTGGAAAATTCATGTGGGAACGGTTCATGCAATCCGGCGCAATTGAGGATTATTTGGTGTTTTTAGAAATGGTGCAAAGCCCTTCACACAAGTGAAGGGCTTTGCCGAATCAGGAGGTGTACATATGGAACCGATGCAGACAGACGCACTCGTCATCCGTCAGCAAAATTACAGCGAGGCCGACAGAATCTTAACGCTGTTTTCAAAGGAGCTCGGCATCATCAGCGTGATGGCAAAGGGCGCACGGAAATTTAAAAGTCACCAGGCGGGCGCTACGCAGCTGTTTACCTACGGCCGTTTCAATGTGGTTCCCGGAAAAAACATGTACACACTGCGCGGTGCCGTTTGTGAGGAAAGCTTTTTTTCCGTTGCCGCTTCCATTGAAAACCTTGCACTGGCACAATACCTGTGTGACCTTGCCTATTTGGCCATCGGTCCGGAAAATCCGGATGAGGGCATCCTCTCCCTTCTGCTCAACACCCTCTATCTGTTGTCAAAAGGCGATAAAAACCCTGCACTTTTAAAGGCAGTCTACGAATTCAAGCTGTGTGCGCACGCCGGCTTTGCGCCAAATACAAGCTGTTGTATGCGCTGCGGATCAGCCGATGCGCTGTGCGCCTTCTCGCCGGCAATGGGCGGCACACTTTGTACAAGCTGTGGCGCCGCCGATGCAATCAAGCTCTCTGCTCCCACCGTAAAAGCCTTGCAATACATCTCGGATGCACCACTTTCCGCAAGCTTCGGTTTTTCACTTGGTGAGGACTTTTTGTGCGAATTGTCTAAAACATGTGAAAAATTCGTTCTTTTTAATGTCGATAATTACCCAAAGAGCTTGGACTACTATAAAAAAATTAATAATTTCTAAAAAAATTTTCGCAAAAACGCTTTACTAATTTACCATAGTAAAGTATAATAAGCTCACAGCAACAAAATTATATCCATGTAGGAGGAAACAAAAATGAAAAAGACACTTGCAATTTTAACAGCGCTCGTTATGGCGCTGACCATGGTACTGACCGGCTGCGGCGGTACAGAAACACAGACAGACAGCGCATACATCGCTGACAAGGGTGAGTTAATCGTTGGTATGACCGTTTATGAGCCGATGAACTTCAAGGCTGAGGACGGTTCCTGGACCGGTTTTGACACAGAGTTCACACTCGCTGTTTGCGAAAAGCTCGGTGTAGAAGCAAAGTTTGTTGAAATCGACTGGGACAACAAGTTCCCGGCACTCAGCTCCAAGAGCATCGACTGCATCTGGAACGGTATGACCATCTCCGATGAAGTAAAGTTAAATGCTGATGTATCCAAGGCATACGTTAAGAATGCACAGATTGTTGTAATGAAGGCTGACGCCGTTGCAAACTATGCAGACGCAGCAAGCATGAAGGACCTCAAGTTCGTTGCAGAAGCAGGCTCTGCCGGTGAAGCAGCTATCGCAGATAACGGTCTCGATGCAAACTATGTTGCAGTTCCGGCACAGACAGATGCACTCTTAGAAGTAATGAGTGGTTCTGCTGATGCTTGCGTAATCGACATCACAATGGCAAATGCAATGACCGGTGAAGGCACAAGCTACGCTGATCTCGCTTCCGGTATCGAGCTGACAAGCGAAGAGTACGGTATCGCATTCCGCAAGGGCTCCGATATGACAGAAAAGGTAAATGCAATTATCGACGAGCTCAAGGCTGACGGCACACTCGATAAGCTGGCTGAAAAGTACAACCTGGCATTGGCACTTTAATTCTGACACAAACACACAGCTATAAAAAATTAGAAGGCATAGTTTATGCCTTCTAATTTGCTGTTTATACATAAGGGGTTTCGTATGTTTATTCAAGTAAATTTAAGCCTTTTGGAAGGCTTTATCACAACAATACAGATATTTGCGCTGACGCTTTTGTTCGCGCTGCCGCTCGGTCTGATTATCAGCTTCGGTTCGATGAGCAAATGGCATCCGCTCAAGTGGCTGGTAAAAACCATCATCTGGATTATCCGCGGTACGCCGCTGATGCTGCAGCTGATTGTCATCTACTACGGTCCGGGCCTGGTCGGCGTGTGGGCGCAGGATATCATCAAAGCCGGCACAAGCAACGCACTTTTGCAATGGCTGGCTACCTGGCATGTATTTGACCGCTTCTTTGCGCTGATGCTTGCCTTTATCATCAACTATGCCTGCTACTTCTCGGAGATTTTCCGTGGCGGCATTGAAAGCATTCCGCGCGGACAATATGAGGCAGGTCAGGTGCTCGGCATGACCAAAACACAGGTATTCTTCCGCGTTGTGCTGATGCAGGTGATTAAGCGCATCGTTCCGCCAATGAGCAACGAAATCATCACGCTGGTCAAGGACACTTCCCTGGCACGTGTCGTTATGGTTTACGAGGTGCTCTGGAATGCCCAGCGCTTTATCAAATCTGACGGTCTTTTGTGGCCGCTGTTCTATACGGCAGTATTCTACCTGCTCTTCTGCGGTATACTGACTCTGCTGTTTGGCTGGATTGAAAAGAAAATGAACTACTACAAGGGCTAAGGAGGTGACGCTTGTGAACATTCTGGAAGTAAATAACATTTATAAAAGCTTTGGCAAAACCGAGGTTTTGAAGGGCGTCAGCTTCACATTGGAAAAGGGCGAGGTTTTAGCCATCATCGGCTCCTCCGGCAGCGGTAAAACAACCCTGCTGCGTTGCTTAAACTTTTTAGAGCATGCCGACAAGGGCAACTTCGTTGTAAACGGCGAAACCGTATTTGACGCAGCTGCACCGGAGCCGAATGCGACCGAAACACGCAAAAAGCAGCTTTCCTTCGGTTTGGTGTTTCAGTCCTTCAATCTGTTCCCGCAGTACAACGTACTCGAAAATGTAATGCTTGCACCGACGCTGCTTGCAAAAGAGGACAAGGATTATAAGAAGAACAAAAAACAGATTCACGAGGAAATTGAGGCGACCGCAAAACGTTTGATTGCGCGCGTCGGTCTTGCCGAAAAGGAAAAAAGCTACCCCTGTGAGCTTTCCGGCGGTCAGCAGCAGCGCGTTGCAATCGCACGTGCACTTGCAATGCATCCGCAAATTCTCTGCTTTGATGAACCGACCAGTGCACTGGATCCGGAATTGACCGGCGAAGTGCTGAAGGTTATCCGCGGTTTGAAATCTGCGGACAATACAATGATTGTTGTCACCCACGAAATGGATTTTGCCAAGAGTGTTGCCGATAAGGTCATCTTTATGGCAGACGGCATCATCGAGGAATGCGGCACACCGGAAGAGGTGTTCGATCATCCGCAAAGCCCGAAAACAAAGGCATTTTTAAATAAGATTACAGAGATGTAATAGAAATGAGGTTTGTCATGAAAAGACGCGATAAAATCAATTATTATTTAGACATTGCGCAGACCGTTGCAAAGCGCGGCACTTGTATGCGTCGCAAGTTCGGCTGCATTATCGTACAGAATGACGAAATTATTTCAACCGGGTATGCCGGCGCACCGCGCGGCAGACAAAACTGCAATGAAATGGGCTCCTGTGTACGCGAAAAACTGCAGATTCCGCGCGGTCAGCGCTATGAGCTGTGCCGCAGCGTACACGCAGAGGCAAATGCCATCATCAGCGCCTCAAGAAAGGATATGATCGGCG
>JAZSGM010000153.1:0-1783 GCA_045532715.1 Clostridia bacterium | reverse complement strand
AGCTGCTTTTATGTGCCAAAGGCTGTCACGCACCACTACTATGGTACGGATGAAGCCTTTACCACGCGCTGGGTTGCCTTCGACGGTGAGAACATCGCACAAGTGTTAGCTGCGCTCGGCTTAGACGAGGGTTGCTGCTTTGACGGTGGTCTTAAGTCTGACTTTTACTACGCGCAGGCGGCGCTTTTGGAGCAGGCGAAGCAAAATGCGGACAATACTGTTTTGTCTGCATATGCTTACAGTGCACTGGTTGCTTTTACACAGCAGCGCAGTCTCGCTGCGCACGGGAGCAATGCTTTGGAGCGCGCACGTGAATATATGAGCGAACACTGCGCAGAAGCACTTACCTTAGACGAAATTGCCGCAAAGGTACATATGAGCAAATACAATTTCTGCCGCGCATTTAAAAAACAGTACGCCGCCACGCCGTTTGAATACCTTTTGCAGCTGCGCATTCAGAGCGCAAAGCAGCTTCTGGCGGCGCGCCGCGATTTGTCCGTTACCGAGATTGCCGCGCAGGTCGGCTTTGGCGATACCGGCTATTTTATCAAGTGCTTTAAAAAGTTAGAGCATATTACCCCATTGGAATTCCGGAAAACGCGGATATAAAAAAAAGAGCCGGTGGCTCTTTTTTATTGTGCTTCTTTTGTGTTTTTGTCCTGCAGCTCTATTTCCATAGTTCTGAGCGGAAACTCTCTGTTCAGACCATTGTCGTCACCGTCCTCAAAGCCGACCGGATGCAGGCTGACGCTCACCTTGAAGGCATCGCACTGCGCCGGCGAAACCGTTTCCGGCACGCACGCATAGAAAATCAGATTTGCCGCACCGTTTTCATCCTTCGGCACAACAAGACGCTTAAAGTAATAAATAACATTGTCCACCGTAATCTTCGCGCCCATATGCGTCATATCGCAATCCTTATCGCGGATTTCGTCTGCATCGGCTGTAATGCAAAGCACCTGCTGTCCCGCCGGCGGCGTAACAACCGTTTCGGTGCCATCCGGGAGACTTACCTTCAGTTCCTTCAAGGACTCTATGGCATACGCATGCATTTTCAAAGACGTATTGTCCAGATCGGTATCCAGCTTTTCAGACCAGTTTCTGACGCCGGCAACCAACGCTGTCGCCGCTGCATTGCTGGCAGACATCTGCGCCGCTTTGTTACCATTTCCGCCGCAGGCTGCAAGCGAAACAACCAGCAGCACCGCCAAGACTACACTTAAAACTCTTTTCATGGTTTCACCTCATCTTCATAAGTTATATTTATTGTAGCACATCTGTTATGAAAATGCAATTCAAAGTATGAAAAAAGCATTTGCGACCAACTTCGCTCCGTTGGTTTCGCACCATGTATTTTGTGCAGAAATACAAAAAAGCACCGACCAAAGTCGATGCTTTTTATGGTACACGCACACGTCTTCGAACCGTGTTCGCCTGATTAAGAGTCAGGTTTACACTTGCGGTGCCCGATTTTGCAAACGCTTCGCGCAAAATCGACCGCTGCGCCAAAGAAAGCCTTCGCTTCATCTGCCACCGGCAGCGCTCGGCTTCTTTGCTACCAACATCGCCCGCTCAGTTGGTTTCGCACCATTTAATCTGTGCAGAAATACAAAAAAGCACCGACCAAAGTCGATGCTTTTTATGGTACACCATCACGGGCTCGAACCGTGGACACCCTGATTAAGAGTCAGGTGCTCTACCAACTGAGCTAATGGTGCATAAGTTGGTGTGCAATTTTTCGCTTGCACCCTCAAAACTGAACAAAGGTTTTAGTCAATGTATT
>JAZSGM010000321.1:0-1677 GCA_045532715.1 Clostridia bacterium | reverse complement strand
GTATTGGCGTTTCCCGGTTTGATTTTTGCCGATTATCATAATCATGCTTTGCCGGGGATGCATGACGGACCAAGTACTGTTGAGGACTCGATTGCACTGTTGACTGCGATGCGCCAAGCGGGTATTTCGCGTGTTGTGCTTACGCCGACATATCGCCCCTTTTTTGAATCGGTTCGCCGCTTCAAGCAGCGGCGCGCGAAAGCTTGGAATTCGATTAGCCGACACTGCCCGCATGATATGCGCATTCAGCTCGGTGCGCTTGTGGCACTTGAGGCCGAGTGTTGTGCCTCACCGGAAATTTCTCAACTTGCACTTCCGCACACACCCTATTTGCTGGTGGAGCTTCCACTTGCGGCGTTTCCCGATTGGTTTGATTACGAGATGCACTTGTTAATGCACCGAAGAAAACTAAAACCGATTTTTGCGGGATTTGAACGATGTATGATTTTATATTCTGAGGCAGAAATTGATCATCTTTTGTGCATTTCCGGCGCTGTATATCAGTTCGGAATGCGATCACTTGAGCGAGAGGAGGTTCGAGCGGTGATTGCCAAATTGAAGAAAATGGGCAAGACGGTGCTGTTCGGAACCGGCGTTCATTCATGTACCTGCCAAGTGGAAGATACCGCAAATCAGCTGCAAAACCTTCGCCGCTACCTTGGAAATTCAACTTATACTTCCCTTCTCGTTGAGGAATTTTCTTTTGTTCATTTTCTGCGTTGATCGGATTTTTCGCTGTTTCGGGCGAGATATTTTTGTTTTGTCGCTTCTCCTCCGCGCAAATGCCGCTCATTTTTATTGATTTCCAACACTTTTTTGACCGAATCATATAGTGCAGGATTGACTTTTTTGAGTGTTTGTGTGATGTCCTTATGTACAGTACTCTTGCTTACCCCGAAGCGCTGTGCCACACTGCGTACTGTTGCATTGTGCTCAACCAGATAATGCGCCAGTTCTTCACAGCGCTCAAACTTGTCGCTTAATTTCATATCATTGACCCTTTCGCCGCGTTATCGTATTGCTACATCTTATGATATACGCTCACCGAAATATGTCTAAAAGGAATCGACCGATGAAAAAGGAATACGAAAAATTTACAGCATCCAATCTTTTTGAGGGAATGACCTCGATCTCCGCGCTGTTGTCAGCGCGCGAGGCAGGAACAAACAGCCGCCCGATTTATGAAATCTATTTTGATCGAGCGAAGATGAAGAGCAAATTGCGAGAATACCGATTTTTGGCACACAAGGCGCAAACACTTGGGTTTGCGCTGACTGAGGTTGATGCCGAACAAATCGCCGAACAGGCAATCGGAAACACCCACGGCGGTATTCTCGCCCGCTGTGGGGATCGTATCTTCCCTGCTCTGACCGCACCGGAACAGCTTTATGCGGATGGCTTCTATGTGCTTTTGGATGGGATTGAAGATCCATATAACTTTGGCTATGCGCTCCGTTCGCTTTATGCGGCGGGTGTAACGGCGGTATTTCTGACACCGCGCAACTGGATGAGTGCGGCAGGTGTTGTGGCACGCGCGTCAGCCGGGGCATCGGAACTTTTGCCGATGTTTGTCGCAGAGGCTGAGACGGCAGCAGAGATCGCACGGACTGCCGGCTGTAAGCTGGTCTGTGCCGATAAAGACAATTCTGTCTCGATGTACGATGCTGATTTGTCTCG
>JAZSGM010000049.1:0-22524 GCA_045532715.1 Clostridia bacterium | reverse complement strand
AGAAATGAGTGTAGACGAGAATAATGAAAAAAGTAGTAGTAGTTTTGATTTGTGTAAGCTCGATTTTTTACAGTAATGTGTGTGCGGAGCAAAAAGCATCCTATGCGATTGAGGGAGATATATATAACAAAACTGATGTATTTGCAAATGACATTGAGAATGTTATGGGGGATACCTCATTTGATGATATAATAGAAAGGTCAAAGGAAGTAGTTGAAAAGCATAATGATAATCCGATAGTTAAGTTGTTTAAAAAATTGACAGAGCTTATTTTTGAGTTTTTGAACAAAGTTTTGCAGAAGGCAAGCGAAAGTATTTTGGAGATGATAAACAGCCATGAGAAATTTAAGATTAACTACAAAAACTAAAGGTGTAATAACAATAGAAGCTGTGTTAGTGTTCAGTGTTGCGATTTTTGTTACGCTAATGATGTTTTTTCTTGGTTTATTACTTTTTCAGAATGCGAGGTATCAAACCTTGGCAAACAGCACGGCGGAACGTGCTGCATTAATCAACAATATAGAGACGAGAGATATGTATATTGGTAAGGTTTCTATGCAGGATTTGGAGAATTCCGATCCATATAGATTTGTTTATGATGCAAACCAGGGGACGAAGGAAGAAAGAGCGTTTGAAATTTTAGATTTGGAAAAAGAACGAAAGAATTTGATTTCGGAACAGACCAATACGGTTAGAACGGCTTCGGCAGATGTAAAAATCAAAAATAGCTTCCTTTCTAAAAAGGTTGAGGTTAACATTCATTCTGATTTTAATGTGCCGATTGTCGGTATTTTTAAAATGTTTGGCGTTCCGTCTCCGTTTGCTATTAATGTATACTCGGCAGCGGGTGTTCAGGAACAGGCGGAATTAATTAGAAATATTGATTGTTGCAGCGATATATTAAAATATGTGGATTATACGTTTTTGGATGGTAAAGTGTCTGCAAAAGGAACGGCAGTTTTGAATAAGATTACAGGTTTTATATCACAACTACAGCAGACAAATTAAGAGGAGATAATGTAGATGAACAATTTTTTTCAAAAAAGTAAAGGCGCAATATCTATATTTTTATTAATTGTCCTGGTTCCGATGATGACTTTAGGTGCTGTTTTGATTGATGGAACACGAAAAATGTCGGCAGATCAAATTGTTCAGGGTGCAACGGATTCGGCAGCGATGAGTGTGCTTGCTGATTTTGATGCAGTATTAAAAAGTGAATTTGGTTTATTTGCGCTTGAAAATCATGAAAATGCAGAAGCAGATTTTGAGAGCTATTTTAAAAAGAGTCTAATGGCGAGTTTTAGCGATGATCCCAATTATACGGAGATGGCTTGGCAATACATAAAGAGCTCGATGCTCGACAGAGAGAACCTTGCAGATATGAATTTTTATAATTTTTACGATTTTCAGATAGAAGATGTAAGTGTTGATCCAATGTACAGTCTTGCCAATCCGGAGGTGTTGGAGAATCAAATTGTTGAGTATATGAAGTACAGAGCGCCGGTTGAAATTGTAAAAAGCACGGATATCTTAGGGCTTTTTGAACAAGCAAAGCAACTTGGTGAAGTTAAGGGCTCAATGGACTTAATGAAAAAGAAAAATAAGTTCGATAAAAAGAAAATGAAATTACAGACTGCTGTGGCAGAGTTGGTTTTGGACTTGGAAACAATTAATGAACTGACCTTAAGTGTAATTCAGCAATGGAGATCTTCCGATTTTGGGAGAATGTATAACATAAAGACCTATGACCGAGAAGAGAGTAACGCGGAGTCGCAAGAAATGCGACAGTATTATAATCGTTTGAAAAAGTCTGAAATCAGAAGCTTTAAAGACGAAATTACTATGCATTTGAGTTTTGTTGATGGTCGTATAGCTTTAAGTGAAGTGACAGAAACTGGCAATTTGACGACAAAAGTAAGAGAAATTAACAATGAGGTTGCGGCGTTGAAGGAGGAGGCCGTTAGATTAAAGAATGAGTTAACGCCTTATACTACCCATGCGGGTATGGAAGGTGAAACGGCAAAAGAGATTATCAAAGAAGTTGAGGCCGTTATTCGATTAAGCGGGTATGAAGATGAGCTAAACAATAAACTTTATGAGGCAAGCGAAAAGCATGATGCGATGGAGGATTATCGTGATGCATACGCAGGTTTCATGAATGATAAACCTAATTCGGTAAACAAAGATACAAATCTTGAAAATGATATTCTGGATGAGAATGGTCAAGTGGTGGAAATTGGCTTGAGAGATGAGTATGACAGGCGTGTGACACCATATCACACTGATGCTGCGGCGCAAGTGGACACTTCATTTCCTGAGGCGTTGCAATTTGGTTCGAATCAAAATGTGAGCGACTCCAGAAAGCAAGAATTGAAGGATTATAAATCAGAGATGTCCCCGGATTCCAGTTCTTCTATATCAAAATTAGAGAGCCAAACCGATAGTGGTAATATAAAGTTAAGGGACGCAGGTATTTGGGATACGCTTCCTTCAAAAAATGAATTGAAGGAACCGGATTATGAGATATTTAACACAGCGGACGATGACTATGTAAGTGGCAGGGTTGAATCATTGAGAAATGATGTGTTAAATGCTTCGGAAAATGAAGATATTTTAAATCGACTTGAAAACATTGACTTTGATGATGAAAAGAACAATGGATTCTTTTCAAAAGTAGGCAACGGAATTAAAAGTTTCTTTAGTTGGTTGACTGGAAATGAGAATATTGAAGAGGAAAAAACAGCATTTGATGATGTAGCATCCGTTTCCGACTCGTTGTTTGCAGGTGTCGAAAACTTTGCAGAAGGAATAAGAGATAATGTTTATATTAACACATATGCATCATCACGATTTAAGTCCAGAATGACGGTTGATCCGAATACGTTGCCAAGAGTGGCCTCGGACATTGAATCAAAAGAGCCACATATCGTTAACTGGAGATATGCTACACAGCCAGTGAACGGTACCCAGACATTGGTCGGAGCGCTGGATATAAGAAATCGGCCGAAATTTCAAAACAAATCTGGTTTTGAAAACGGCGAGTTAGAATATATCTTAATTGGCAATCAGAGTGAAGCGTGGAATGAGAATCAGGTTTATGCTTACATCTATGGTCTGCGCTTGGTAAATAATATAATTGCTGTATATTTGAATACTACAGTTAATACAGTTTGTCTGGAGGCTGCTACTGCCGTGGCAGGTTGGTGGACTTTTGGTGTTGGTATACCTATAATGCATTGGGCATTTATGATGGCGGTTGCCTCTGCGGAAACTTTCATAGAAATGGATTTTCTTGTAAAACAGGGTTATAAAATTCCGTTGATTAAGCACGGAAAGAATTTGAATGTTTGTCCGGACGGCGACAGTTTTGAGATTGGCAACGGAAGCGCAAAGGTTGTGCCGAATTTCTATGAGGCGGATTTTGGCGTATGCTATGAAGACTTTTTGAATATCTTTCTGTTTACGCTTGTTGATAAAAATACCAAGTTGCAAAGAATTGGCGATTTGATACAAATGGATTATCGTGCTATTACAAACAACAATAATTTCAATTTGAATCAGGCATATACGTATATTCGCGTAGATGCAGATGCTTCTGTTGATTTTAAGTTTATACCGGCGTTCGATTTGAGTGGAGTCGCAAGTGGGTATGATGGGCGTATGCATAATAGAAATATTATTTACCATGGATATTAATGATGGGGGGCAAGTAAATGAGTAAAAGATCTAAAGGCGCACTGACTGTAGAAGCTTGCCTTGCGTTTATTATATCAATGTTTGTAATGTTGTTGTTGATGTTTTTTATCAAGGTTGTTTATGTTCATGCTACGATTCAGCATGCGATTACGCAAGCGGCGAACGATATTGCTGGATATAGTTATATCTACAGCATTTCCCCGTTTGCTACAATCAACAATACAATTGTAGATAGTACTTCTGAGAACATAGATACGTTGAATAACGATATAGGTGATTTAGTCGGGGTTTATGATTCTGTTGTTCAACTAAAAGATGATGCTGTATATACCTACGATAGCACAAAAACTTTTGCTAATGGTATGTCTGAAATTGGAGGCATAAGCGATATACAAAACAGTATTGATCAAGCGCAACAGATTTATGATAGTGCAATCGCAACCGGGAAATCAGCCAGTGAAGCGGTGGAAAGTATCAAAACGGGCACGAATACCGTTAGAGATATGATTTCTGATCCAAAAGCGTTGCTGAAGAATATTGTATCTGTTTTTGCCAGTACGGCTAACGAAGAGGTTAAAACTTTTTTAGGAACGCAATTAACGAAGTCATTTATGGCGGGGTATCTTACGGATGGAGATATTGAATCAAAAATTGCAAGTATGCAGATTGTAGGTGGCTTTGACGGAATAGATTTTAGCGGCTCGAGGTTTTTTGCTGACAAGGAGAATATCACGATTGTTGCTTGTTATCAGATTGAATCTGTTGTTCCGGATTGGCTTTTAAAAAACATGTATTTGATTAACAGAGCGCATGTCAGGGGATGGCTCAACGATGTATCTATGCCTACACAGCAGACGAGCACTGAGCCAAAGAGTATATGGGAGCATAGCAATTCGTCGCTTAGAGCGAACGCTATCATCGATAAAAAAGGCTATAAGAATCTTTCCAATAAGTCAGAAATATGGAGCTATGATTCACAAACCGGAACGGCAACCAACGGCATTACCATTGATTTGAAGGCTACTTCATATCAAGATTCAAACAAGATTGTATCTGCTGTCAGCAAAAAAGCAGATGATTTGTCGAGAGTGAAGAAGGTGGATGATTATAAAAATGTAAAGGGCGGCGAGGTGAAAAACAAGGTATTTTATGTGATTGTTCAACCAGGCAGTGATCGAACGGAATTAAACAAAGCAATGAATACTTTAAAAGAAACATATGGTGATACCGGAATAAAATTTGAGGTTAGAGAAGAAGACCTTGATATAAAGGAGGCTGAATATTGATGAAAAAACTATTCACGCCTTTGGTTTGCCAGTGCCTGTTTTCCATTTTGTGTATCGTTTTTTTAGGCTTGAAATTGGGTGCGGTTTTTATGTTTTGGGAAATGGCATTGATACATGTTTTTTTGGTGATTTTGTCGTTTGAGGATATAAAAGACAGAATGATATCCGATAAGTATATTATATGTATTTTATTGTCCGCATTCTTATTTAGAATTATCGCTTTTGAATGGATAAAACTGTTGAATGGTGCTATTACGGGTGCTGTAATTGGTTCGGTAATACTGTTGATTCGTAAGGTATTTAAGCAGAATATTGGAATGGGTGATTTAAAGCTTTTAGCGGTATTATCCATCTCGTTTGGTTATGCGGGCATGGTAAGTGTTTTGTTTTATTCCGTTGTTCTTGCTTTGTTATATGGAATCTTTATGATGGTACTGAAGAAGAAAAACAAGAACAGTGAAATACCCTTCGTACCCTTTATTACCATAGGAAGTCTTTTGACTGTAATCGGTATTTGAGGAGGAAACACGGTGAAAGTATCGAAAAGGCAAGTTGCAAATCTTGCTGTAGTATTGTATGTGATTTGCGTATTATTTGTAAGGATAATAGAGATACGTTTATTGCGTTATTTGCTTTGGAGCATTCCTAATTTTATATCATCGATAATGAGTGCGCGGTTTTTGGTGCAATCATTAAAGAATTCACCTGAAGAGGTAAATGAAACTGACAGTATGTTTTTCGTGGCAATGCTATCGACGTTTTTTCCGGCCATCACGGTGAATGTTGCCCACTTATTTCCTTGGTGGGAATGTGATCAGTCCATAGCATTTATTGGTCATGTGATAAACTATTTAGTTTTGTTATTTTATATTTATGCCGTGTGGTCGTTGGGAAATAGTTTGACTATTTTGCCGGAGTATAACAAGATTAAAGTCCATGGGGCCTATAAGTATTCGCGGCATCCTTTATATCTTTCATATATTATACAAAGCTTTTCACAGATTCTGATCTTTCAATCTTGGAGTGTAATAATATGCAGTATCATTCAAACTACGTTGCTAATTATTAGAGCAAAAAGTGAAGAGCAATTGCTTTGCAAAAACAATGAGGTATATAGAGAATATATAAAAAATACAGGATGGATTAGAATTGGAGGAAAGAAAGATGACTTTTTCATATGAAACAATAGGCAATTCCAGTTATTTGGTTGTTACGTTTGAAGGTGGTAAGGGTGTTGTAAATTACCAGCTTCAGATGCTGACAAACAACGAGATTAAAAATCTCATCAAGGCAACAAAAAGACAGAAAAATGAGGATGTGTTGGTGTCCTACAACATTACCTCGAAGGTAGCGCTTAACCAGTTAGACATGAAAAACAAGATTCCGAAGCTCGGTCTGATCAAAATCATGGAAGGTGCACTGTCGGCATTGGAGGATGTTGAAGAGTATCAGTTGGTCAGCTCCGGTCTCCTGTTTGACGAACAGTATGTATTTGTAAAGCCGGGCAGCTATGAGCCGAGCTTTGTATATGTTCCGAACTCTATGGAGGACTGCGGAATCGAGCAGCTGAAGAAGTTTGTGCTTTCTTTGATTATGGAAAGCAAAGTTGAAATTTCCAACGACAACTTCATTCAGGTGTTGCTTGAAGCGCTGAATAATCCGGCGCTGACAACCCAGGATCTGATGAAAATTTGTAATACATATAAGTCGGATAAGCCGAAGGCGAACACGGTGAAGCCGGAGCCGGCAAAGGTAGAAGCAGCGCCGGCATATCAGCCGCCGGTGCAGTCTGTGCCGCCGGTACAGCCGGTACAGCCGGTGCAGCCGGTGCAACCCGTACAGCCGCCGGTGCAGCCGGAAGTGGTTGCGCCGCAGCCGGAAAGCAAACCGGTACCGCCGTCGATGCCGGGCGGAAAAATGCCTCCGAATATCAAGAGTGATAAGAATCCTGCGAAGAAGACAGAGAAGAAGGCGGAAAAAGCAGCAGAGGAAAAGAAGCCGCCTGTGGGTAAGTTTATCGTATTCCAGATTCTGTTTGTTGCAGTAATTGTCGGCGCTGTGATGAGCGGCATTTTAAAGGATGCGAACGGCGCTTTGAACATGCAGTATCTCGGCGCAATCGTGCTTGCTGTCGTTTGTATTGATTTCATACTTTACCGTGAACTGTTTGTAAACAGCAAGGCAAAGACAGAAGGTAAGAAGAAGGAAGAAAAGGCACCGAAAAAGGATGCAAAGAAGCCGGGCGTTGCAATGCCGGGCAAAGAAATGCCGAAAATGCCGGGCAAGGCACCGGCAGCGCAGGCTGAAGTGCAAAAGCCTGTACAGCAGCCTGCACAGGCGCCGGTTCAGCAGCCGGTTGCACCGGTAATTCCGCAGCCGGTACAGCAGCCTGTACAGCAGCCGGTTGCACCGGTAATTCCGCAGCCGGTAGTGCCGCAGCAGAATCCGTACGGTCAGATGGCGGATTATGAAACGGAAGCAACCGTTGCAATAGACGCAGATGCTGTGAATGGCGGCGCTGTAAATGCGTTCCTTGTGTACTATGAAAACGGTCTGTCCAAGAGAATTATCCTGAATAAAGAAAGTGTAATCGTCGGCAAGCTTAAGAGCCAGTGCGACCATGCAATCAGCAACAATAAAATCAGTAAAATCCATGCTGAGTTTATTTCCAGAAACGGTGCGTACTATGTAAAGGACCACAATTCCACCAACGGTACATACATCAACGGAAGTGCGCAGAGAATTGCAAGCAATATGGAGCATCAGATCTTTGACGGCGACAGAGTAACACTTGCAGATATTGAAATGACGTTTAAATGCTAAGTGCAGTACAGGAGCTGATGAAGCGTGTATAACATCGAAATAAGCGCTCATACGGATGTTGGAGATATTAAACAAACAAATCAGGATTGCATTTTGTCGAGAAGCGATGAAATCGGCGGGCGAGAGGTCGGTCTGTTCATTGTTGCAGACGGGTGCGGCGGTATGGCGCACGGCGAAGAAATCAGCAATTTGGTGGTAACACATTTTTCCAGACTCTGGAACAATGAGTTAAAAACACTTTTGGAAAAACCGGTCATTTTGCCGGATGAAGTGGATGCTTTGCTTGAAAATGCAATCAGAGATATCAATGCCGGCGCACTTACCTTCAGCCAGCAGGTGGATAGTAAGTGCGGTTCGACACTCTCGCTGTTGTTGGTTATCGGTAATCGGTATTTTATAAAAAATGTCGGGGACAGCCGTGTATATCTGCTTCGCGGCAAACAACTCATACAGCTGACAGAGGATCAGTCGCTGGTGGCTGATATGGTCAGAAATGGTGAGATTACAAGCGAGGAAGCGAAGGACTTCAAAAAGAAGAATGTGCTGACGATGTGTATCGGCGTGTTTGACGTAATCCGAACCTATTCAAAAAACGGCAAAATCAAACCAAACGACACCTTCCTTTTGTGCTGTGACGGTGTGCACAATCTTGTTTCCTCTGAAACAATGGTGAAGCTCCTGAAGGATAAAAAAGTGCCTTTTGAAGCAAAAGCGGAAGCAATCCGACAAGCGATCGCACCGGGCGCCGCCAATGACAATGTGTCCTCCGTGCTGTGCAGATTCCGGAAAAACAGAAAAAAGGTAAGCAAGGGGTGGCTGGTGACCGGAATTGTTCTGGTTGTTCTGGCTTTGCTCGGCTTTTTGTGCAGAGAGTTAATCGGCACATGGGTAAGTGGTTTGATTGCAGATACAGGGATGCCGCCTGAAATTCCGACAATCTGATAGGTGCAACATGAATTATTAATGGAAACGGTGCAAAAAATGATATTTAGAATCATTGTATGTTTTATCTTTTTGGTGTTTTCCAACATAACCGATTTGCGCGGTTATAAAATAAAGAATAAGGCCGTCTTGGCTACGATTGTTGTCGGCCTTGTATATGCGGCTTTTACGAAAAGCTTTCTGGACAGTGTATACGGCATGCTTATTCCGTTGGTTCTGTTTCCGCTCTACGCACTCAGAATGCTCGGTGCAGGCGATGTAAAAGCATTGTGTGCGGTCGGTGCGGTGCTCGGGTTTAAGCTCAGCGTGATGACGATGCTTTTAAGCATTGTTTCCGGCGGTGTGATGGCGCTCGGGTTTATGCTGTTTAACAAGAACTTTATTGCAAGATTTAAAAATCTGTTCAGTTATCTGAAATTGTGTTTTGTGACACGTAAGATACAGAAATATGATTTCGGCGGCGGGCAGAAGAGCTATTTCAGATTTTCGTTTGCCGTTACGGCAGGTACGCTGCTGGCAATCGTAAATCACTATATGGGCATTTTATAAAATGAATATGTAAAAAAACTGACTTTGCTTTTTGATATGCACCCCAAAAGTTAGACACTTTTGGAGGTGCATATTTTTTATGGGTAAAAAAGGACAAAAAAGCAAAACATACTCGCCAGAATTCAAAATATCTGTTATAATGGATATGCGGGATCATCATTTAGGCTATTACGAAACTGTGCGGAAGTATTGGGATCTAACGCAAGGGCAGGAACATAATTATCACAATATACTCAAAAGGTGGGAACGCATATTCTTAGAAGAAGGAGCCGAAGGTCTTATGAAAGAAAGACGAGGCAGAGCTTGCAAGGCAAGCGGAACACGAAAAGGTCGCCCACCTAAACTTGAAAAAAAGGTAGAAGAAGATTTAATTGCAGAAAACCAACGTCTTAGAATGGAGATAGATTACTTAAAAAAACTGAGTGCCTTAGTTCTTGCGGAAGAGCGAAAGAACGGCAAAAAGCGTTAATTATCGCTGAATTAAGGCAGTTGTATCCGCTTAAAGATTTGTTGAAATTGTCAGGCATTGCAAGAAGTACTTTTTACTATTATCTAAAATCAAAAGACCAAGACAAATACAAAGAGGTTAAATCCGATATACTTAACATATTCAACCAAAACAAAGGAAGATACGGATACAGAAGAATACTATCTGTACTTAAACAAAAGGGATATGCAATTAACCATAAAACTGTATTAAAATTGATGAATGAGCTTAGCATTAAGGGGAAACAACGCAAAAATGGCAAGTATCATTCATACAGAGGCGAGGTTGGTAAAGTAGCTGACAACTTACTTAAAAGAGATTTCACCGCAGTAAAACCATTTGAGAAACTTACAACCGATGTAACCGAATTCAAAGTATGTGATGATAAAGTATATTTATCACCCGTGATGGATTTATATAATCGTGAAATTGTGTCATATTCCATTTCGTTAAGTCCAAATCTGTATCAAATCAGAGAAATGCTTGATGGTTTATTCAAAAAGCTGCCTGTTGATGCGAGACCACTATTTCATTCTGATCAAGGCTGGCAATACCAACACGCAGAGTATCAAAGATTATTAGCAGAGCACAATATTACGCAAAGTATGTCCCGCAAAGGAAACTGCATGGATAATGGTGCTATGGAAAATTTCTTTGGAAGATTAAAGGTTGAAATGTTTTATGGTGAAAAATTCGACAGTGTTAATGCTTTCATTGATGAATTGAAAAGATATATTGATTACTACAACAACGAAAGAATTTCTATGAAACTAAAAGGAATGAGTCCGGTACAATACCGAACTCATTCACAAGCAAGTTAATATTTAATTTTGTCTAAACTTTGGGGTTCACTTCATTTTCAAAGTCAGTTTTTATTTGTGCAAATATTATTTAAGCAGATAGGCTTCCAAATCCGCAATGTCCTTTGCAATATAGATTGCGCCGGCTGCTTCTAATTCGCCTTCCTGCGCATAGCCTAAACGGATGCCGATGGTATGCACTCCGTTTTTGGCTGCGCCGATAACGTCGTGCTTGCGGTCACCGACCATAATTACGGAGCTTTTTTGTGCATCCGTGATTTGAAATTGTCGCAGCACTTCGGCAACCACATCGGCTTTGTCATTTCGTTTGCTGTCAAAGGTGGCGCCGACAATAACATCGAAATATTGCTTGATATTAAAGTTTTCCAGAATCTTTTCGGCGTACGGCTGCGGTTTTGAGGTTGCCAGGGCGAGCTTTTTGCCGTGCTGCTTTAAATTAAATAGCATTTGAGCCGCACCCGGGTAGATTTTGTTTTCATAAATGCCCTTGACCGGGAAGCGTTCGCGGTATTTTTCCAATGCAAACTGTGCTTTTTCCTGCGAAAATCCGTATACCCGCATAAATTCATCTACCAGCGGCGGACCGATAAAAGAAATCAGCCGGTCTAAATCCGGCTCGTCAATGCCGCAAGCAGCAAGTGCATACTGCACACATTTTGTAATGCCTTCCTTTGGGTCGGTGAGTGTACCGTCTAAGTCAAATAAGATGTAATTATGCATATATAATCTCCTATTCTGGTATTAAAATGGTAAATTTGGTGCAATACATCGTTGCAAAAGCAGACCCGTACGGAGAGTACTGTGTCTACTTCTGCGCCTTGTCTTGCATCCAAATTTCCGCATTTTATGTAGCCGGTGGTAAATTTGGTGCAATGCATCGTTGCAAAAGCAGACACGAACGGAGAGTACTGTGTCTTCTTCTGCGCCTTGTACTGTATCCGGAATCCCTCTTTTTGTGCAGCCGGTGGAGAAAAAAGCGTTTGCCACTAAATTTTCTCTTTTTCGCAGTATAGCACATTTTACTCCAAAACGCAAACTGTGCATTATTTTATATTGTCAAATGGGATTTTAGGTATATAATTAAACTGAAAAATATTGATTGGGAGGCATTTTTATGCTTAGAAAAGAACATAATGTTGACTTGTGTGTTGTCGGTGGCGGTATGTCCGGTCTTTGCGCAGCTGTGGCAGCAGCACGACATGGCATCAAGGTTGCCATCATGCAGGACAGACCGATGTTCGGCGGCAATGCTTCGAGTGAAGTGCGTATGTGGATTTGCGGCGCAAACGGTGAATATGACCGTGAAACCGGTATCGTTGAAGAATGTATGCTTGAAAACTATCACAGAAACTTAAACCAGAATTTCCATATCTGGGATACGGTGCTCTATGAAAAGGTGCGCTTTGAAGAAAACATCACGATGCTTATGAACTGCGCCTGCAGTGCGGTAGAGATGGACGGCAACCGTATTGTTTCCGTTACGGGGTACCAGACAACGGCGGAAACACATCACACCGTTCGCGCAAAGTATTTTGCGGATTGCTCGGGCGACAGCGTGCTGGCACCGTTGACCGGTGCGGAATTTCGTGTTGGTCGTGAAGCAAATGAGGAATTCAACGAAACCATCGGTCCGAAGGTTGCGGATAAGAAAACAATGGGCATGAGCTGCCTGTTCCAGATCCGTGAAACGGATTCGCCGAAGAAGTTTGTTGCGCCGAAGTGGGCATACGTCTATGAAACAGATGAAGAGCTTGCCAACCGTCCGCACGACACAATCACCAACTATTGGTGGATTGAGCTCGGCGGCGAACATGACAGCATCCACGATACGGAAGAAATGCGTGACGAGCTTTTGAAGATTGCCTACGGCGTTTGGGATCATATGAAAAATCGTGGCGACCACGGTGTGGAGAACTGGGAAATGGATTGGATTGGTATCTTGCCGGGTAAGCGCGAAAGCCGACGTTACATGGGCGACTATATTTTAACGGAAAACGATGTGCTTGCGCAGGGTAAGTTTGACGATATCGTAGCCTATGGCGGCTGGACAATGGATGACCACACACCGGGCGGCTTTGCAGATAAGGGTCATCCGAATGTGTTCCATCCGGCTCCGTCACCGTTTGGTATTCCGTTCAGATCCCTGTACTCTAAAAATATTGAAAATATGGTATTCGCAGGCAGAAATATCTCCACAACGCACGCCGCACTTTCCGCTACACGTGTGATGGCGACCTGCGCTGTAATCGGTCAGGCAGTCGGTACTGCGGTTGCGCTTGCCGTAAATGAGGAGAAGGCAATCCGCGACATTGATGTACATACACTGCAGCAGCAGCTTCTCTACGACGATTGCTGGATTCCGTTTATTGAGCGCGAGCGAAGCGAGCTGACCATGAAAGCCAACGTCAACCATCCGATTGTAAGAGAAGGTATGGACCGTGACTATGGTGAAGAGCGCCACGGCTATGAAGGTAAGCAGGGGGATGTGATTGAGTTTGCTTATGACGCCCCGGAACAGATTTCCGAAATCCGACTCGTTTTTGACAGTAATCTTCCGCGCAAATATGACAATATGCCGCATAACCGTCCGCTTAAAATGAACAAGTATTTCCTGCCCTATGAGATGATGAAGGCGTATGACCTCATCGCTGAAACACCGGACGGCGAAGTGGTTCTGGCCTCTGTGGACGACAACTGCCAGCGTATGGTGAAGCATCCGGTAAACGTAAAGGCAACCAAGATTAAGCTTGTTTTAAAAGAGACTTGGGGCAGTGAGGTTTATAAGGTTTTTGCAATGGACATCAGATAGTAAAAAGGTAAAATTTGTGTAATACTTTGTTGCAGCAGCAGGCCCGTACAAGAGTACTGTGCCTGCTGCTGCGCCGCGTCTTACAGCAAATTTTCCTCTTTTTATGTAGCCGGCAGAGGAAGAAAGTGTATTACTGCGTTACAGAGACGAGCCCGTACAGGAGTACTGTGCTCGCCTCTGTGCCTTGTAGTGCATCCGAATTTTCTCTTTTTATGCTGGTTTTTGTATAGGATGTGCGAAGCCTTCCCCTTGAGGGGAAGGGGGACCGCTTGCGGTGGATGAGGTGTTAAAACGCACGGATTGCATTGTGTGAAACTGTAATTCGTTGCAAGAACAGCCCTACATATAAATAAAAAGTGCAAAGTCACAGGAGACACCTGTCTCGCGAAGCGAGACCATGCCAAACACGTCCGATAACGTCCCGACGATTGCACTTTTATTTAGTGTATCACAGCTGAATGTGGTTGTCAATGTCGATGCCCACATCGTCCTGATTTTTGCGATTTCAACCCCCAAATCCGAAACGGTTTACCGAGGCAAACAAAAAAATTGAAAAAAAGCAGTCAGACTATTGACTTTTTTAGTTTTATATGTAAAAATAAATAGGGGTGAAGTGTTTGCGAGTCATTGGCGGAATGAAACGCGGGTTGAAGCTGGTCGGCTTTGAAGGCGACAGCGTGCGGCCCACGACGGACAGAGTAAAAGAAAACATCTTTAATATTATCGGTCCGTACATTTCCGGTGCAAGCACGCTCGATTTGTTTGGCGGAACCGGAGCCCTGACGGTTGAGGCGCTCAGCCGCGGTGCGCAAAGCGCGACGGTATGTGATGTGGCGGAAAGCTCACTTTCACTGATCCGGACCAATTTGCAAAAAGCGGGATATTCGGATAGCGCACGCGTTGTGAAAACAGACGCGGTAAGCTTTGTCGAAGCTGCGAAGGAAAGCTTTGATGTGTTGTTTGTTGACCCGCCTTATAATTCGGATTTGCTCGAGCAGACCTTGGCTGCGATTGCAAGCAATCCGGGAATTTGCCCGGATGGCATCATCGTATGCGAGCGCGATTATGAAAAGGCGCTGCCCAATCTTTCAGGACTCGACGTCGTGAAGGATAAAAAATACGGCAGAGTGCAGATTCTTGTGCTGCGTGTGCCAAATGAGGAATGACCAATGAAAATAGCAGTATATCCGGGAAGCTTTGACCCGGTGACAAACGGACATCTGGATATAATCAAGCGTAGTGCGCGCATCTTCGACAAGGTGATTGTCGGGGTGCTGGACAACCTTTCCAAGACCTGCGTGTTTACGCCGGAGGAGCGCAAAGTGCTTATCGAAGGCGCGACGGCGGGTGTTGGAAATGTTGAAGTGCACTGTTTTTCTGGCCTTTTGGTCGATTTTATGCAGCAGTTTGATTCTGCTGTGATTATTAAGGGACTTCGTACCGTGAAGGATTTTGAATACGAGTTTCAGATGGCGCTTTTAAATAAGAGCCTGAATCCGGAGGTGGAGACCTTTTTTGCGATGACGGATTCAAAGTATTCGTATATCAGCTCCAGCATGGTGAAGGAAGTATTCCGTCTGGGCGGTTCGATTGATGAATTTGTGCCGCCAATCGTGAAAACGGCTATGGAAGAGAAATTTGAGAATGGGGGACAAAAATAATGGAGGTTCTTGAACTGATTGATATGCTTGAAGATGTGGTGGATAAAGCTGTAGGAATTCCGCTGGTCGGCAAAGCAATTTTAGATAGGGACGAGCTTCTGGATTTGATTGAGGAAATTCGTATCAATCTGCCGGATGATTTAAAGCAGGCGAAATGGGTAAAGGATGAGCGCCAGCGCATTTTGGATGATGCAAATAAAGAGGCTGCATCTATTATTAAGCTTGCAGAGGAGAAGATGGCATCCCTCATTGATGACCATGAAATTACACAGCGTGCGTATGCACAGGCCAATGAGATTGTAACCGGTGCGCAGAACAATGCGCGTGACATTCGTACGAGCACAAAGCAGTATGTGGACGACCATATGGCGAACCTGGAGGCAAAGCTTGAAAAAATGCTGAATACGGTTCGTGAAAACAGAAATGAACTTAAGAAATAAACAGAATTTATATGACCGCGTGAACAGGAATGTTGATGCGGTCTTTTTGCGTTTTTTTCCTATAAAAACCTTGTAAAAGTGAAATAAATATAGTATAATAATTAAAATGTGGACATTTGTATTCATAACACAAAGCATAAGAAGGAGAAACTATGAAATATATTGTAATTTTAGGTGATGGCATGGCCGACACACCGGTGGATGCGCTCGGCGGAAAAACACCGTTAGAGGTCGCACAGAAGCCGCATATGGATCGCCTGGCTTCGTTGGGTGAAATGGGCATGGTCAAAACGGTGCCGGAGGGAATGAGTCCCGGCAGCGATGTTGCAAATTTATCCGTTCTGGGGTATAATCCGCTGGAGGTATATACCGGGCGTTCACCGTTAGAGGCGGTTTCAATCGGTGTTGCACTTTCGGATACGGACGTTACATATCGCGTGAATACCGTAACGCTTTCTGAGGAAGCGGTATATGAGAAAAAGACGATGGTCGATTATTCGGCTGATGAAATTACCTCGGCTGAGGGTGCGCAGCTGATGCAGGCAATCAATGAAGCCTTTGCAAATGAACACATCCGTTTTTATGCCGGCACAAGCTACAGAAACCTGATGGTTGTGCACGAGGGGAAAACCGGTGCAGCGCTGACACCGCCACACGATATTTCGCTACGTGAAATCGGTGCGCATTTACCGAAGGGGGATGCTGCGCTTCTGGATATGATGAAAAAGAGCTATGATGTCTTAAAGAACCATCCGGTGAACATAGATCGA
This sequence comes from Clostridia bacterium, assembly GCA_045532715.1. Classification (GTDB taxonomy): domain Bacteria; phylum Bacillota; class Clostridia; order UBA1381; family UMGS1253; genus RGIG2041. The sequence goes on along the minus strand of JAZSGM010000049.1, from coordinate 6,240 downwards.
GTAAAGCGCGGCTTGCATCCGGCAAATTCTATCTGGTTCTGGGGTGAAGGGACCAAACCGGGTGTGACGAATTTTAAAGAAAAATACGGCGTAGACGGTGCTATGGTCAGTGCAGTCGATCTTCTCAAGGGCATCGGCTACTGCGCAGGCATGGACGTTATTGAGGTTGAAGGTGCCACCGGCAATGTAGACACCAATTTTGAAGGTAAGGCACAGGCGGTTTGCGATGCGTTGCTTGGCGGGAAGGATTTTGCATATCTGCACGTGGAGGCAGCGGACGAGAGCGGGCACCGCGGCGAGATTGAAAATAAAGTATTGTCTATTGAAAAGCTCGATTGGGCGCTGGGCAGCATTATGGAATGCATGGACAAGGCAGGCGAAAGCTACAGCATTCTTTTGATGCCGGATCATCCGACGCCGCTGGCGACACGTACACATGCATCGGATCCGGTGCCGTATGTGATTTACAGAAGTGATGCACCAAGAGAGGCGAGTGGCCTGCGCTATACGGAAAAAGACGCGAAGCGCACCGGCATTTATGCACCGGTCGGTTATGAGCTGATGGGAAAGTTTTTGGAAAAATAAGTTTACGGAAAGGTGGAAAGAGGTATGCAAAGTAAGTCGCTTAAGGTTTTAGTTGTTCTGTTATGCATCGTAGCGGCATGTGCGTTGGGATATTTCTTTTTGCCTACGCTGCTTTCTGCACTTGCGCCATTTATTATTGCGTATATATTGAGTCTGGCGCTGGAACCGCTGATTCGGCTGCTGAATGAAAAGCTGCGCATGCCGCGCCCGATTGCGGCGTGTATTTGCACGGTGCTTGCCGTTGGGATCATCGGGGTGTTGGTGAGCTGGATCGGTGTAAAGCTTTGGGCGCAGATTGTTGAGCTGGTGGATAAGTGGCCGGAAATCTATGAAGCAACGAAGAATTATGTTATGCAGGTTTTTACGGGACTGCAGTCGTACTACGATTCGCTTTCACCGCAGATGCAGGCGTATATCACGTATGGTCTGGAGGAGGCGCGCGCGGGCGTGACCTCGCTGATTTCACCGGTGGCAAATTGGCTTGTATATTTTGCCAGAGGCCTGGTTGCCGGTGTGCCGTCTGCGATTATCTTTGTGATTGTTACCTGTCTTGCCTGCAACTTTATGTGTGCGGAAAAGAAAAAAATGCGTGCTCTGTTTTCACGTGTGTTTGGTGCGAAGACAATTAACCGGGCAGCGACCATCTGGCGCGATTTGAAATCGGCGCTCGGTGGCTACATCAAGGCGCAGCTGTCCATTATGTGTGTATCCAGTATTATTTTGCTGATTGGTTTTTCGCTTGCGCGCGTACCGTTTGCATTGCTTTTGGCGGTATCGGTTGCTATTCTGGACGGGTTGCCGGTGTTTGGCTCCGGGGCGGTGCTGATTCCGTGGTCGCTGATTGCATTGATTCACGGCGATTTTATGACGCTGGCAATTATGCTTTCGATGTATCTCATCATTATTGTTACCCGCCAGATTTTAGAACCGAGAATTCTGGGGAAGCATATCGGTGTCCCGCCGCTTCTGACATTGATGAGTATGTACATTGGTCTAAAGTTCATCGGCATTTTTGGTATGGTGATCGGGCCGGTGATTGTATTGGTTGTGAAAAATCTCTATATCGGCGGCGTATTTGATCGCCTGCTGAAGAAAGAGGAAAAAATAGAAACAAAGAAAGTGCCGGCCACTGTGCAGGAAACGCAGACGCAGGAAGAAACGGTGCTTTCGGAAGAAACAAAACCGGAAGACGAGGTGCAAAACAATGAGTAAGGGTAAATATTATATTACAACAGCAATTGCGTATGCCTCCCGTAAGCCGCATATCGGCAACACGTATGAGGTCATTTTAACAGATGCCATTGCACGTTTTAAGCGTAAGCTTGGCTATGATGTGTATTTTCTGACGGGCACGGACGAGCACGGACAGAAAATTCAGCAGATTGCAGAGGAGACCAACATTACACCGCAGAAGTATGTTGACGGTGTTGCCGGTGAAATCCGCGCAATCTGGGATCTGGTCGGTGCGTCTTATGACGGCTTTATCCGCACGACGGATGACAGACACGAAGAGGTAGTCAGCAAGATTTTCAAAAAGCTCTATGACCAGGGCGATATTTATAAAAGTGAGTATGAGGGTATGTACTGCGTGCCGTGTGAGTCGTTCTTCACACCGTCGCAGCTTGTGGACGGCTGCTGCCCGGACTGCGGCAGACCGGTAACACCGACGAAGGAAGAAGCCTACTTCTTTAAAATGAGCAAATACCAGGATCGCCTGATGCAGTATATTGAGGAGCATCCGGAGTTCATTCAGCCGGAGAGCCGCAAAAAGGAAATGGTCAACAATTTCTTGAAGCCGGGCCTTTCGGATTTGTGTGTATCGCGCTCCACATTTACATGGGGTATTCCGGTAGAGTTTGACCCAGGACACGTTATCTATGTGTGGATTGACGCACTGACCAATTACATCAGTGCGATTGGCTACGATCCGGATGGCAACCATTCCGATTTGTACAAAAAGAACTGGCCGGCAGATGTGCACATCATCGGCAAGGATATTTTAAGATTCCATACGATTTACTGGCCGATTATCTTGATGGCACTCGGCGAGCCGTTACCGAAGCAGATTTTCGGTCATCCGTGGCTGCTTGCCGGCAAGGATGAAAAGATGAGTAAGTCGCTCGGCAACGTAATGTACGCTGACGATCTGGCAGAGCTGTTCGGCGTGGATGCCGTACGCTATTACGTGCTCTCCGAAATGCCGTTTGCAGCGGACGGTACGATTACGTATGAGACCATCATCAGCCGCTTTAATTCCGACCTTGCCAACACACTCGGTAACCTTGTAAACCGTACGGTAACCATGGTGGATAAATACTTTGATAAAAAGCTCTATGCGCCGGAGGTGACGGATGAGGTAGATGCGGATTTGAGAGCGGTTGCCGAAAATACCGTAAAAGAAGTGGAAGCGAAGATGGAAGAGCTGCGTGTGGCAGATGCGCTGGAAGCGATTATCTCTCTTGCACGCCGTTCGAACAAATACATTGACGAAACCGCACCGTGGGTGCTTGCAAAGGATGAAAACGGCAAGGAAAGACTCAAGGCCGGTATGTATAACTTAATCGAGTCCATCCGTATAATCGCAATTTGCCTGGAAAGCTTTATGCCGCAGACCGCAAAGAAGATTTACGAGCAGATTGGCGCAACAAAGACGGATTGGGAAAGTGCAAAGACGTTTGGGGCAACCGAACCGGGCACAAGCGTAGGTACGGCAGAGGTAATGTTTGCGCGTATGGACGAAAAGAAGAAGCTTGAAGAAATCGAAGCCTTCAACTTAAAGAAGTATCCGCCGAAGAAGGAAGAAAAGAAAGCGGAGAAAAAGGAAACAGCAGCACCGGCAGAAATCACAATCGATGATTTTGCAAAGCTGGATTTGCGTGTGGCGAAGGTGCTCAGCGCAGAAAAGATTGAAGGCGCGGACAAGCTTTATAAGCTGCAGGTGGATATGGGCGCAGAAAAGCGTCAGATTGTATCCGGCATCGCAAAGCACTACACGCCGGAAGCGCTGGTTGGTAAAAATGTTGTTGTGATTGCAAACTTAAAGCCGGTGAAGTTGCGCGGCGTAGATTCCTACGGTATGATTTTGGCTGCAGCAGATGATAAAACCTTAAAGGTGTGCACAACGGATGGTGACATTCCGGCAGGTACACAGGTAAGATAACAGGGGGGGTACAAAACAATGCAGAATATGGGTTTAAATGAAATCAGAGAGAAGTTTTTAAGCTTCTTTGAAACGAAAAACTGCTTAAGACTGGATAGCTTTTCACTCGTACCGAAAAACGATGCGAGTCTGCTTTTAATCAACTCCGGTATGGCGCCGATGAAGAAGTGGTTTACCGGTGCAGAGGTACCGCCGAGAAAGAGAGTGACTACCTGCCAAAAGTGTATCCGTACGCCGGATATTGAAAGTGTTGGTAAAACCGCAAGACACGGTACATTCTTTGAAATGCTCGGTAACTTCTCCTTTGGTGATTACTTTAAGCACGAGGCAATCGCTTGGGCATGGGAGTTTTTGACAAAGGTGATGGAAATTCCGGAGGATGTGCTCTGGATTACCGTATATGAGGAAGACGATGAAGCACGTGATATCTGGATTAACGAAATCGGCGTGAACCCGGAGCGCGTTGTGAAGATGGGCAAGGCAGACAATTTCTGGGAGCACGGCACAGGCCCGTGCGGTCCGTGCTCTGAAATTCACGTTGACCGCGGCATCGAGCACAGCTGCGGCAAGCCGGATTGCAAGCTTGGCTGTGACTGCGACCGTTTTATGGAGGTCTGGAACCTCGTATTTACGCAGTTTGACAAGGATGAGGACGGCAACTACAACCGCCTTGCAAACCCGAACATTGATACGGGTATGGGTCTGGAAAGACTTGCCTGCATCATGCAGGGCGTAAACAACCTCTTTGAGGTCGACACCGTACAGGATACGATGAAGCACATCAGCCGTATCGCGGGTGTAAACTATACAGACGATAAAAAGACAGATATTTCTCTGCGCGTAATTACAGACCATATCCGCAGCACCGTTATGATGGTTTCTGACGGCGTAATTCCGTCGAACGAAGGACGCGGCTATGTACTGCGCAGACTTCTTCGCCGTGCGGCAAGACACGGCAGACTCCTGAATATCAAGGGTGAATTCCTTTATACGGTTGCAGATACCGTAATTGATGCATCCAAGCAGGGCTATCCGGAGCTGGATGAAAAGAGAGAGTATATCAAAAAGGTTATCCGCATTGAGGAAGAGAAATTCTCCAAGACGATTGAGGCCGGTCTGGCGATTTTAAATGACTATATTGAAGCTACAAAGAAAAACGGCGCAGATACCCTGAGCGGCACAGATGCGTTTAAGCTTAATGATACCTACGGTTTCCCGATTGACTTAACAATTGAAATCTGCGAAGAGCAGGGACTGAAGGTTGACCGTGCCGGCTTTGATGCGGCACTCAAGCAGCAGAAGGATACCGCGCGTGCAAACCGCAAGGACGGCTCGAGCTGGGACGATGATTCCGCTGTAAACATCAAGGCAGAGGCAACCAAGTTTGTTGGCTATACTGCTCTTGAAGCAAAGAGTGAGGTTGTTGCGCTGGTGGCGGACGGCAACGCTGTAGATGCAATCGGCGCAGGTGAAGAAGGTATCATCGTTGTAAAAGAATCTCCGTTCTATGCCGAAATGGGCGGTCAGTCGGGCGATATCGGCTCGATTGCCGGCGCAAACGGCAAGGCAACGGTTGTGGATACAAAGAAAAACGGCGACGATATCTACTTCCATATCGTAAAGGTAGAGGAAGGCTCGATTTCCGCAGGCGAAGCGGTTACACTGACTGTTTGCAAGAAAAACAGAATGGCAGTTTGCCGCAACCACTCCACAACACACCTTCTGCACAAGGCATTAAAGGAAGTTTTGGGTACACATGTTGCGCAGGCAGGCTCTGAGGTTACTGCAAAGCATCTGCGCTTTGACTTCTCGCACTTTGAAGCGATGACCGCTGACGAGATTAAGGCAGTAGAAGCAAAAGTAAACGAAGCTATTTTAGAGGCTATGGATATCACCGTACAGGAGCTCAACATCGAAGATGCAAAGAAGCTCGGCGCAACAGCGCAGTTTGGCGAAAAGTACGGCGAGACCGTAAGAGTCGTTTCGATGGGCGATTACTCTGTAGAGTTCTGCGGCGGTACACATCTTACCAATACCGCACAGGCAGGTCTGTTTAAGATTATTTCCGAAAACGGTGTTGCAGCCCGCGTAAGAAGAATTGAAGCCGTAACCGGTGCAGGCGTGCTTGCACAGTTAAACGGCGCACTGGCTACGATTGCAAATGTTGCCGATGCCATCAAGAGCACCGTGCACGATGTAGAAACAAAGGCAGCTGCCGTTGTGGAAGAAAATAAGAACTTAAAGCGCGAGCTGGATAGCCTCAAGAGCAAGATGGCAAACGCTTCTCTCGGTGACCTTGTAAGCAGTGCCGCTGAAATTGGCGGCGTGAAGCTGGTTGCAAGCCGCCTGGGTGACGGACTGGATATGAACGCACTGCGTAACGCAGGCGACAACTTAAAGCAGCAGCTTGACTGCGCAGTCATCGTACTTGCATCTGCTGCAGACGGTAAGGTGAATATCGTGGCAATGGCAACGGCGGATGCCGTAGCCAAGGG
>JAZSGM010000061.1:0-27615 GCA_045532715.1 Clostridia bacterium | reverse complement strand
TGATTTTGCACCTTCGGCACTCACCTTTTTTTGTGAGATTCTCCAGAGAGCCATCCGCCCTCGGTTCGCGCTTGCGTCCCGAGCACTTCAACTGGCAATATTCAATTGACGAAGCATATTATACTGCATTGACATATATTTGTCAATAGGAAAAATGAAATTTTTGTAAATTTATGCGCTTGTACGTATAAATATTTTATAAAAGCTATTGACAGAGCGGGAATTTGAAGGTACAATATATTGTGTATATATATGAAAATATATATTGTGCGTTTTGCATTGGTTTTATTAAAAAAGTAAGCGAAAAAATGAGAACATGGCGGGCTTTTGAAGCTTATCTGCCACATATTCTGAAACGAGCTTAGACTTTTTACAAATTTATATTGGATACTTATCCGGTTAAAAATCTGTTGGAACGGGGCGAAAATAGAATAGGGAGATAGGATTGAAAGGGCACCGCCGGACAAGAAGGAGGTGCTGGGCATGAACACTTTAGATTGGATTATTATAGCCGTGAGTGCAGTTGTTGCAATTTTGGCAGCTGTCATCAGTTATAGTATTGCATTAAAAAAGGGTTATGACAAAAGAAAAAGTGAGGCGGAGCGCTCAATCGGCAGCGCGGAAGCCGAAGCAAAACGAATCGTAGACGACGCACAGAAGGCCGCTGAAAGTAAAAAGAGAGAAATTTTACTTGAGGCGAAGGAAGAAAACCACAAGCTGCATTTGGAGTTTGACCGCGAGGTAAAGGAAAGACGCAATGAATTAACGCGTCAGGAACGCAGATTGCAGCAAAAAGAAGAAACACTCGATAAGAAAATCGAGGGCATCGAGGCAAAGGAAGAAAAGATTGCCAAGCGTGAAAAGGATTTGGAAGGTAAGGCAGAGGAATTGGAAAGACAGAAGCAGGCGCAGATTGAACTGCTTGAAAAGATTTCCGGCTTTACTGCTGAGGAAGCAAAGGCACAGCTGCTCTCTACTTTGGAAAGCCAGATTCGCCATGAGGCTGCGATGAAGCTGAAGGCGATTGAGGAGGAAACAAAGGAAGAGGCAGAGCGCAGAGCGAAAAATATTGTCGCACATGCCATTCAGCGTGTTGCAGCTGATCACGTGGCTGAAACAACGGTTTCCGTTGTACCGCTGCCAAATGATGAAATGAAGGGCAGAATTATCGGCCGTGAGGGTAGAAATATCCGTACACTTGAAACCTTAACCGGTATCGATTTGATTATCGATGATACACCGGAGGCGGTTGTCATTTCCGGCTTTGACCCGATTCGTCGTGAAATCGCGCGCGTATCGCTCGAACGTTTGATTGCGGACGGTCGAATTCATCCGGCGCGTATTGAGGAAATGGTTGAAAAGTCCAGAAAAGAAATTGATGCTGAAATTAAGCAGGAGGGTGAGCGTGCTACATTTGAAACAGGCGTACACGGCTTGCATCCTGAAGTGATTAAATTGCTCGGTCGTCTGAAATACAGAACGAGCTACGGTCAGAATGTATTAAACCACGCGAAAGAGGTTTCGCATCTTGCCGGTGTTATGGCAGCGGAGCTTGGCGTGGATATTGCACTTGCAAAGCGTGCAGGTCTTTTGCATGACCTTGGTAAGTCCGTTGACCACGAGGTTGAAGGCTCGCATGTTCATATCGGTGCGGATCTTGCAAAGAAATACAAGGAAAACAACGATGTAATTCATGCCATTATGGCGCACCATGGCGATGTGGAGCCGCAGACGGTTATTGCTTCGATTGTACAGGCTTGTGATGCAATTTCTGCAGCAAGACCGGGTGCAAGAAGAGAAAATCTTGAAACCTACATCAAGCGCCTTGAAAAGCTTGAGGAAATTGCGAATTCCTTTAATGGCGTTGAGAAATCCTTTGCAATCCAGGCAGGCCGTGAGATTCGTATCATGGTGAAGCCGGAGGATGTTAAAGATGACGGCGTAGCCTTGCTTGCACGTGAAATTGTGAAGCGTGTTGAGGATGAGCTTGAATATCCGGGTCAGATTAAGATTAATGTGATTCGTGAAACCCGCGCGATTGATTACGCAAAATAAGAATAAGTCCAAAAACGGAGAAAACAATTGTTTTCTCCGTTTTTTCTTTGACATTGACAGGATAATTATGTATAATATGGATAATGATAACTGATGCGTTTTTGCTTGGAAGGGAATATTCTATGAGAATTTTATTTATCGGCGATGTGACCGGTGCAGTCGGGCGCGATATGCTCGCGCGCGGACTGGAGGAGCTGCAGTATAAGCATAAGATAGATTTTACGATTGTCAACGCGGAGAATGCAGCGCACGGGCGCGGTATGAGCTATACCATCTGTGAAGAGCTTATGGAATTGGACATTGATGTCATCACGATGGGAAACCATGTATGGGACAACGCGGAAATATTTAAGGTGTTTGACTGCTGTGACAGCGTCATCCGTCCGGCAAATCTGCAACCGGGCTTACCGGGCAGGGGCAGCGTGCTTGTAGAGAAAAACGGTATAAAGGTTGGGATAATCAATCTGTTGGGACAAGTGAATTGTTTGCCGTGCGACAATCCGTTTGCTGCGGCTGACCGTGAAATTGAGCTGCTGAAAAAGAAGGGCGCGCAGGTGATTTTTGTGGATTTCCACGCGGAGGCCACCAGCGAGAAAATCGCGATGGGGTATCATCTGGATGGACGCGTGAGTGCAGTGGTCGGTACGCACACGCATGTGCAAACGGCAGACGAGAAAATTTTGCCGCGCGGTACGGCGTATCTTACGGATGCCGGTATGACAGGACCGCAGCATTCCGTACTCGGCATGAAGGTGGACATTATTTTAAAACGCTTTACCACCGGGTTGCCGCAGCGCTTTGAAGTGGCGGACGGCAAAGGGCAGATCAACGGTGCTGTTGTTGATGTTGACGAGAATACGGGGAAAGCGCGTATAATTGAGCGCATTTCGTTTTTGGAAAAGTAAGGGGAGAGAGTTATGAAAAAATTATTGGTCATTTTGCTTTCGGCGACACTTTTGCTGACCTGCGGCTGCAGCATGAACGGACCGGAGGTTGAGGTGGATGTGGAAAAAGTGGTTCATGTCTATATTGAGCCGGACACCTTACCGGAAGGGATGATGGAGAAATTTACGGCACAGACCGGTATACGTGTTAAACTGTATGATTTGACAAATGAACAAGCAATGCTTGGAAAACTGAAGACCGGCTACAGTCCGTTTGATATCATTATCGGCAACAACGTGATGCTGGAGCATGTGGGCGCTGAGGGAAATCTTTTGCAAAAGCTGGATACGAAGAAGCTTTCGAATATCGGCGGCATCCGAATGGATGCAAGCAAGGCAGTGCCCGAAAATTTGCAGGGCTATCTTTTGCCGTATACACGTACCTATGCTGTACTGCTGCATGATGTCTATGCAACACAGACGCCGGTTACCTCGTATTCAAGCATGTGGTCTCCGATGCTCAAGGGGAAAATCAATATTCCGAAGGATGCCCATCTCATGAGTGCGGTTGCATTGAAGGCGCGCGGCTACAGCATAAATTCTACAGACAAGGCGCAGCTGAAGGGCGCAGAGGAATCTTTGTGCGCTTTGAATGAAAATGCTTATAGCCATAATTCGGATACAGCTGCAATGGATGTGGCAGAGGGCAAGGGGAATTTAAGCGTCGTTTGGGCGAAGGATGCGCAGGCGGCTTATGAGATGAATCAAGGTCTGGAGGTGCTTTATCCGCGCGAAGGCTGTATTATGCAGGCAACCTGTATTGCCATGCCGGCTACCGCACCAAATCCGGAGTATGCGTATCAGCTGATTGATTATTTATTGCAGGCGGAAAACTGTGCGGCAATCAGTGCACATACCGGTACGGAAAGCTTACATACTGACATTTCAGCTTATACAGATGTGGAATATGAAAAAAGCATTGCGATGCACATTGCGCAAAAGGCAGATGCCGGCAATGAATATTTGCATTATGTGACAGACAAGAAAACCTATGAGAATATCTGGAATGCGTTTGTACATACACGCAGCGCGACAGAGGAAGTGCAGTAAAGATGTTTACGCAGAATTTAACAGTCAGATACAGTGAAATCGGGCCGGAAGGGTATGCGGATATTGCGCAGATTATGACATGGTTTCAGGATGCGGCGACGGACCATTCGGAGGCAGTTGGCTATGGTGCGGCTGTGCTGCATTCGCTCGGTATTGCCTGGGTGGTGCTGCATTGGGATGTGCAGGTAAAGACATTTCCGCGCTACAACCAAAATCTGCGCGTAGAGACGCAGGCAACCGGATTTTACGGTGCGTATGGGCACAGAAGGTTCTGGCTTCGTGATGAAAACGGCGAAGTGCTGGCGACGGGCGACTCGGTCTGGATTTTGTATGATCTGGAGAAAAACAGATTTTGCAAGGTGACGGAAGAAATGTGCGTGCGTTATGCATGTGTGGAAAAAATGTCCTCTGACGTGCTTAAAAAATGGAATATGCAGCCGCCGACCTCTGCACAAAAAATTGCAGAACGTTGTGTAAGGCGCAGTGATACGGACACAAATCAGCATACCAATAATGTAAGCTACGTCAAGTTTTTGATGGATTGTATTGATGACGGCGGTGCGTTGAAGCATGTGCGTGTGACCTATAAGAAGGCTGTGTTTTTAGACGAATGTGTACGCATGGAAATTGCCGACGGCTGTGGTGCGCTTCTGCGTGACGGTGAAGTATGTACGTTATTTGAATTTGAATAAAAGAAAAAACGCGGTATCCGTCGGGATACAGCGTTTAGTTTTACAGCAGTTCTACACTCAGGTCCTTTTTGGGGGCTGATTTTTTTCGGATGGTTTCCATATACCTTTGGATGCACTCCAGTGTTTCTTCGCTGATGTCATGCTCGATTTTGCAGGCATCTGCATCGGCAGTTTCTTCACTTACACCAATGGAGACGAGTGCATCGGTTAAAAGCTGATGGCGCTTGTAGACGCGATTTGCAATCTCAAGGCCCTTGTCGGTTAAGGAAATCAATCCGTTGTCATCTACGGTGATGTAGCCGTCCTCCCGGAACTGTCGCATAGCGATACTGATGGTCGGCTTGGAAAAATTCATATGGCGTGCAATGTCAATCGAGCGCACCTGACCGTTTTGCTCGTTTAAGACATAAATTGTTTCTAAATAGTTTTCGGCGGATTCGTGGATTTTCATAACTGTCGTCCTCCTTGTCATTCTGTCTACTATTGTATACCAAATTGCCCGAAAGTTCAATAGTTTTTTATTTTGACAGTGTTTTGAACTCTTTTAATACCTTTAATTGTATCGGTATTGCGCAGGCAAACGCGATTACATCTGCGACGGTTTGAGAAATCTGAATGCCGAATAAATCTAAAAGGTGCGGCAGAATCAAAACGGCAGGAATGAAGAATAATCCCTGACGTGCCATGGCCAAAAAGGAAGCAGGCACGGTGCGTTTGATGGTTTGCAGCATCATATTGCTCATAAACACCCAGCTCATCAGCGGAAGCGCAATGACCTGCGCCCGCAGCGCAGTTGCACCGATAGCGATGACACTGGTATCATTGGGATCGGAATGGAACAGGGACACCAATTGCGGCGCGAAGACAAATGCGCCGATTGCCATAATTGTTAAAAAGCAAAAGCTTACCTTTACGGAGAACCAAAAGGCTTTTATTACACGGTCATAGCGCTTTGCACCGTAGTTAAAGCCGCACACAGGCTGAAAGCCCTGACCGAACCCGATGGTCGAGGATACGGCGAACATCGTAATGCGGGAAACAATGGACATTGCCGCAATTGCCGCATCGCCAAACGGCCGCGCCATGGTATTGAGTGCAACGACCGCAACACTGTTTAATCCCTGCCTGAGCAGCGACGGCAACCCGCCGCCGAACATTTCTTTCAGGTAATAGGCGTTTGGCTTGAAGTTGGAAAGCTGAATACGGATGTTTTCACCACGGTGGCTCATGAACAAAAGGATAAGAAAACCGATGGCCTGGCTGACGGTAGTCGCCAGCGCTGCACCGGCGATGCCCATCTCAAAGGTGAAAATAAAAATCGGGTCTAAAATGATATTGAGCACGCCGCCGGACATAATGCCGACCATTGCGTAGGTAGCACTGCCTTGAAAGCGTAGCTGGTTATTGAGCACTAAAGATACCATCATAAACGGCGCACCGAACAAAATAATGCGCATATATGCCTTTGCATATGGGAAAATCGTTTCTGTTGCACCGAGCATCCATACGATGCTGTCTAAAAACAGTGTGCCGATTACAGTAATCAACAAACCGCAAATCAATGCACAGAAAAAACCGGTGGAAGCCATTTTGGCGGCTTCGTCTTTGCTTCCGCTGCCAAGACTTCGTGACAGAAAGTTGCCCGAACCGTGTCCGAAGAAGAAGCCAAAGGCCTGTATGATTGCCATCAAAGGCATAATCACGCCGACACCGCCGGTGGCACTTGTGTTTTTCAGCTGTCCGACAAAGTAGGTGTCCGCCATATTATACAGGGTGGTAATCAGCATGCTCAAAATGGTTGGTACGGCGAGCGTCGTAATCAGCTTTTCAACCGGCTCTTTTGTCATGCGTTCGAGTTTGTTGTTTGCTTGCATTTAAAGATCATCTCTTTTCGGTCAAATTCTATATTATTTTATCATTTTAGGGAGAATTTGTAAAGTAATATACAACCGGCATTTACAATTGAAGAGAAATTGTGTACAATAGAAATAGATGTTACAAAAAAATACTCAGATTTTTTAAAGACGAACAAAAGAAAGTTTGGTAAAATTATGCCAAAGGAGGCGTTTTATATGAAAAATGTAAAAAAGCTGGTTTGCCTGCTTTTGGCGGTGGCAGTTTTGCTGCCGACGATTGCAACGGTGAGCTTTGCGGCGGATGCGGAAAACGTACTGTTTTCCTATGATTTTTCGGAATTTACCGCAGGACAGCAGATTCCGACAAGCACAAAGGATGCCACGATGTTTTCTTCTGTGCACGGAAATACGTCCACATCACCGGCGGTGATTAAAGCGCACGATGAAAACGGCAATCTGTGCGCCGAGTATTCCAACATCGGTGATTCGAATTCCGGTCCGAAGCTGATTCGGCGCACGAATTTTTCGCGTTTGACGAATCTGACGGTTCAGTGCCGCGCAAAGGGCGATAAGCAGCTGCAGCTGGCACTGTATTCCGAGCAGGAAAACCACGCAATCCATAATATAATCCTGGATGCAAAGGTATGGAAAACCTTCGAATATCGATTTGACATTAAAAACGGTACATACGATGTGTATATGGAAGGCAAGGCTGTTGCAGAAAAGCAAAAGCTGCCGGAGCTGGGCAATCCGGGCGCGGTTGAGGTGCGCTTCGGCACAGGCATTGCGCCGGGCGAAACGATGTATTTAGACGATGTGCTTTTCTCGACGACGGACAAGGTAAAGCCGGAGGAGGTTTTCTTAGATACAACCAATCTGGCGGCAGGTGAAGCGGCAAAGCCGGCCGAGGTGACGGATATTCAAACGGTACCGTCTGCCATTTCCGTGCCGCAAGGTATGAATGTGCTTTTGCTCGATACGATGGACGCGCATCCGGATAAGCTTGTGTTAGAGCAGTGGTCAACAGTCATGGGCAACGGCACCTATGTCAATGCCGTAACGGCGGCAGACAACAAGCTGCTTGCGTTTACCAATACAGATACGGCAAACCACGGACCGCGTCTTGAAAAGGCACTCGGGGCAAACGGACTGACGAAGGTGTTTGCCGAAATGGATTACTACCGCGGAAGTAGTGTGTTGAATGTTGAAATTTATGATGCAAACAATAAGTCTGCACGTGCTTTTAATATAAATGCAGGGGCAAGCGCCGAAAAAGACGGCTGGAACCGTCTGAAGGTTGAATTTGATATTGCTGGCGGCAGAGTAATCGCTTATGTGAACGACAAACAGGTTGCTGAAGGTTCATTGAATGCGCTCTCCGGTGATACGGAAAAATGGATCGTACGCATCAGCTGCGGACTTGCACAGAACCAGGCAACGTATTTGGATAACTGTGTGATTTATACGCCGGACGATTTGGGTGATCAGATGTTTAGCTATGATGGCAGTTTGAATTATGATAAGGTGTTTCCTTCCGCACCGACCGGAATGCTGGAGGTTATGCGGTCGCATCCGCGCCTGCTTGTTACCGACTGGGATGTGATTCGTGAAAAAATCGCAACGGATTACTACTGTGACCGTTGGTATAAGGATATTAAAAATCAGGCAGAGGCTGCGCTTAAGGCTTCGCCGACGGAATATAAGGTGAATGTACGCGGAAACGTCAACGATTCGTCGCACGCGCTTAAGCGCCGTATGATGATTCTTGCCTTTGCGGCAGCGGTTGAAAAGAGTGACGCATACAAAAATCGCCTTTTGGAAGAAATCCGTTATGTGCGTGACAACTGGCCGGACTGGGGCGAAGCAATTTATATTGTATATGCACATACACTGATGAGCCATGCGGTTGCGTATGATTGGTGCTATGACCTCTTTACGGAAGAAGAGCGCAAGGAAGTTTTGGATGTGCTTATGGCAGACGGCGTTGCAAGAGTGATTAAGGGTTACGAGGGCAGAATGTCCTCCGGCTCTGTATTAAAGCAGCAGCACAACCAGAATATGGTTTCTACGGCATCAAATCTGTTTGCGGCAATTGCGATTGCAGATGAGTATCCGTCTGTTGCGGATTATATTATCGAAAAATGCCGCGGCAGTATCGAATACACACTCGTTGAAATCGGCAAGGACGGCTCGTTCAGCGAGCCGATGGAGTACTGGAACTACGGTGTAGGTCACTTCTTTAAATATTCGGCAGCGCTTGATTCCGCCGTAAAGGACGGCGCAAGTGTGCCGGCAGCCCTGGATATTTCCAATACGCCGGGACTTGAAAATGCTGCGGATTTTCCGATTTACTACCAGGGCCCGGTCGGCTTCTTTAACTATGGTGACTCGACCTCCAATAAGTCCGTTTCTCCGATTTATTTCTATCTTGCAAACAAGTACAACAAGCCGCAGTATGCCTGGTTTGAGCTTAAGCAGGAGGATGAGAATACGGCGCTGCGCTTAAAGGGCAAGGATGCGGCGATGGCGATTGCGTATTACAATCCGGAAAATGTCAGCGCAGGTGATTTTGCACTCGATAAGAGCTATGTAAGTACGGAAAAATACGGTGTAAACGGTATGTCCTTCCGTTCTTCGTGGAACGATGCTGACGTGCTGTTCGCGGCAATGCAGGGCGGCGATAATGAGTCGTTCCATCAGCATTATTCGCTCGGTACATTCATTATCGAATATGCAGGCGAGCGCTTCCTGCACCAGACGGGCAAGCACGCGGCAAGCGGCACGACCTATAACTTTACGCAAAAGGGCGACCATGATTCCTTCTACCATATCCGCACAGAGGGCAACAATACGCTTTTGATCAATCCGGATCATACACCGGGGCAGAAGAAGACGGCGATGGCTGTGCTTGAAAAGTTCGAGGAAGGCAAAAACACCTCCTACGGTATTTTGAATATGACGCAGACGCACGACGATTACGAGTCTGCAAAGCGCGGTATGATGATTACGGACAACCGCAGAAAGATTATCGTACAGGATGAGGTTGTGGCAAAGGGTGCATCCGAGTTTTACTGGTTTGCCCATACGGATGCAGATGTTGTCATCGCCGATGACGGTAAGAGCGCCCTTATGGAGAAAAACGGGAAGAAGATTTATGTCCGACTCGCAGCCGCACCGGAAAGTGCACGCTTCTCTTTAATGGCGGTTGAGCCGCTGCCGCTTTCTCCGAATCCGGATTCGCAAAAGGGTGAATACCTGACAGCGTATACGGGTGACAAGAAGCTGACCGTGCACGTAACGAACATCAAGGAAATGACACTCAGCGTTGAATTTATTGCATTAAAAGACGGCGAAGGAATCCCGACGGATCTGCCTTCTGCAATGCCGATGTCTGCGTGGAAGGCGGACAGTGACGCGGCAAAGCCGATTGTACAGACGCTCGGCGGCTCCGTTGCACTGCGCATCAATTCTGCTGCTGCCTTTGCAGGCGGTCAGCGCACGTTTGTAGATGTAAACAACGATGCAGTTGTGCCGTTTACCGAAAACGGCAGAACGCTTGTACCGGTACGCTTTATTTCCGAAAATTTCGGCGCGCAGGTGGATTGGAACGAGGTTGAACAGCTTGTAACCGTACGTTATAAGAATAAGACGATTCAGCTCAGACTCGGTGATAACATCATGGATGTCAACGGTGAAAAGGTAACCCTGGATGTGCCGGCAAAGACCTACAATGACAGAACCTTGATTCCGCTCCGTGCGCTTGTAGAAGCGCTCGGTAAGTACGTATTCTGGGATGATCGGGGCTTGATTATTATCAGTGACGAGGAAGCAAGTTATGAAGAAGCTGCGATTGTAAGTGCGCTGAATATGCTGTCGCAGCGCATCATTATCGGCGATGCAGACTTGAAGGATTTTAATCCGGAGATCACGGATTACTATATAGAGGTCAAGGATTTAAATCAGCTACCGGGTTTACAGGCTGTTATGGTTGGTGCAAATAAAGGCACACCTATACAGGTGCTCGACGGCAATCCGGCGACAGTTACGTTTGTTGATAAGACGTACAATATACACTTTACGCAAAATCCGTTCCTTGGTTCGAAGTATGTAGCAAACACGATTACGGACTTCTCGGTAGCGGTTGGCGGGCAGATGCCGGCGCCGGAAACCGACCCGATTATTCCGGTTATGAATGTCGAATCTTCGATTGAATGGGGAACGTATCAGAGAAGCGGTTCGATTGATGGTATCATCAATGAAGAAATTGCAAACCGCTGGACGGGTAACGGTGCACAGTGGATTTACTATGACCTCGGCAGCGTACAGAATGTACACTCGCTTGCACTGGCAACGACAAGCAGCCACAGCCGTGTGTTCTACTTAAGCATCGATGTTTCACAGGATGGCCTCAATTGGACAACGGTAAAGGCAAATGCGGTAACCAACATGAGCCCGATGCCGACAATTTTCGAGCTCGGTGATGTGCAGGCGCGCTTCGTGCGCCTCAATGCGGAAAAATCCAGTAACGGCGCGTATTCGAGTTATGCGGAGGTGCGAATCTACAAAAATCACGCCGATGAGCAGCTCGACTGGGCAAGCTGGAATGACCGCTTCGGTTTGAATGTCGCTGCCGGTAAGGCGGGAGATACGCTGCAGCTTTCGGTTGTTGCAAAGAACACCTTTGGCAATGATGTGGATTTAAGTCAGTACAGAGTGACCTATGAAAGCACAAAGCCGGAAATTGCAGATGTGGATGCAAACGGTAAGGTGACTTTAAAATCGAAAGGTGTGGCAACTGTGCTGATTAAAGCGGAAAGCTTTGGTATGATGACACAGAGTGCAACCTTGATTATCGGAGTGGAATAATGAATCAAAAGAGCGGTGCTTTGCACCGCTCTTTTAATTTCAAAAAGCAGCTTCCGGCCATGCAAGAGGTTTAAATCACCCCCCAAAGAGGTTAAAAAACTACCTATACAAGATAAAATTGATGTGATAATATTAAATCGAACAACATTAACGCCCGGAGGGATGAATATGAGAGTTTTAAACAAATTGTTGTGCATTGTATTGGCAGTTGTGCTTGTTATTCCGACGCTTGGAACAATCGGACTTGCAGCGGAAGCGGAAACTATATTGTTTTCTTATGATTTTGATACGTATGCTGCCGGGAAACCTATTGCAGCAGATGGAAGTAAAGCAGATGCGTTTTCGGCGGTACATGCCAATGTGGCGACTTCGTCTGCCGTCATTGCGGCTTATGATGACGGCGGCAACATTTGTGCGGAGTTTTCCAATAGCGGCGACAGCTTTGCCGGTCCGAGATTGATTCGCCGTACAAATTTTTCGAAGCTGACAAACCTAACGGTGTCTTATCGGGCGAAGGGCGAAAGACAGCTGCAGTTTGTCCTGCATTCCGGCACAAGTCACTCTATTTATAATTCTACGCCGAAATTAGATGCGTGGACAGAAACGAAAATCGTGATGGATATCAAAAATGCTGTTTATGATGTGTATGTAAACGGAAAAGTTGTTTTAGAAAAGCAAGTGCTTCCGGAATTTGACAATGCAGGTGCGGTCGAGGTGCGCTTCGCCACGGGGCTGAATCCGGGACAAACGGTCTATATTGATGATATTTTAATGACAACGACAGACGAGGCTACGGCAGAAGAGATTTTCCTGACAACGGACAATGCAAATCCGCCCAAAATTCTGGAGCCGGAAGACATCACCGAGGCGCCGGAGAAATTTTTTATACCGAAAGATATGCATGTGCTTTTGCTCGACGATATGGAGGCGCATACGGGTGGGCTGTCTACAGAGCAATGGACATCCATAACGGGAAACAAAACTTATATAAATGCAGTAAATGCGGCGGGCAATCAGGTTGCGGCGTGGATGAACAGAGATACAGCACCACATGGACCGCGTATGGAAAAAATGATTGGTGTGCCGGATTTGAAAACGCTTTGGTTTTCGGTGGATTATTTAACCGGCAGTAAATTTTTAAATATTGAGCTTTTTGGTGAGGGAACACAGCAGGTCCGCCTTTTTGATATCAGCAAGGGTGCCAAAGTGGTTCGTGCATCCGGCTGGAATCGGCTGACAATTAAAATGGATGTTGCCGGCGGAAAGGCAACGGCGTATGTCAATGACAAGACGGTACAAGAAACGAATTTGAGCTCGATTACAAGCGATACAAGAAATTGGAGGCTTCGTATCGCCTGCACATTGCAGCCGAATCAGGTAACCTATCTGGATAACTTCGCAATTTATACGCCGGACAGCCTGGATGGACAGATTTTCAGCTACGACGGCACCCTGCATATGGATAAGGTTATGCCGAGTGCGCCGACCGGTATGTTAGACATTATGCGCGCGCATCCGAGACTGATAATTACGGATTGGGACGAAATTCGGGAAAAAATCAATACAGACTTTTATTGTGCGCGCTGGTACAAGGCAGTCAAAAAGAGTGCAGATATGGCATTGGAGGCTGAACCGACCGTGTACAAGGTCAATGTGCGCGGCAATATCAACGATGCTTCGCATACCTTTAAGCGCCGCGTGATGATGCTTGCCTTTATCGCGGCGGTGGAGCGGAGCGATGTATATAAAAACAGACTGCTTGAAGAAATCCGTTATGTGCGCGACAACTGGCCGGATTGGGGCGAGGCGGTTTATATTGTTTATGCGCATGTTTTGATGGGGCATGCGGTTGCGTATGACTGGTGTTATGACCTTTTTACGGAAGAAGAGCGTGCAGAGGTACTTTCTGCGCTGATGGAGGATGGTATCCCGAGCGTGATTCGCGCTTATGAGGGGAGATTGACCTCCGGTGCGGTGCTTCGTGAGCAGCACAATCAGAATATGGTTGGTACGGCTTCCAACTTGTTTGCAGCGATTGCGATTGCAGACGAGCATCCGCTAATTGCAGATTACATTATTGAAAAAAGCCGGGAAAGCATTGACTATACACTTGTGGAAATCGGTAAAGACGGCGCTTTCAGCGAACCGATAGAGTATTGGAACTACGGTGTTGGACATCTGATGAAGTATATGATTGCACTCGATACCTCAATCAGGGACAGCGAAAGCGTGCCGTCTGCTTTGGATATTTCGAATACGCCGGGTATGGACATGGCGGCAGATTTTCCGATTTATTATCAGGGACCGGTGGGCTTTTTTAACTACGGGGACTCTGTTTCGACGAAGGCATCCTCGCCGATGCTTTTGTACCTTGCAAATAAATATAACAAACCGCAGTATGCGTGGTATCATTTAAAGCTCGAAGAGGAAGAACCTTCGTTGCGCCTGATTGGTAAGGAAGCCATTATGGCAATTGCTTTCTATAATCCTGACAATATCAGCGCGGGAGATTTTCCGCTCGACAAGAGTTATCAAAGTACAGAAAAATATGGCGTAAACGGTATGAGTATGCGTTCCTCGTGGAACGATGATGATGTGCTCTTTGCGGCAATGCAGGGCGGGGATAATTCTTCCTTCCATCAGCATTATTCCTTGGGCACCTTTATGCTTGAATATGCAGGCGAGCGTTTTATCCATCAAACAGGCAAGCATGCGGCAAGCGGTTCAACCTATAATTTCACCTCCGGCGGCAAAACAGAACAGTTTTATCATGTTCGCGCAGAGGGCAACAATACGCTTTTAATCAATCCGGATGAAACGCCGGGGCAAAAAAAGACGGCTATGGCGACACTGGAAAAGTTTGAGGCAGGACAAAACACCTCTTACGGTATTTTGAATATGACAAGCGTACATGATGATTATGCAGATGCAAAACGCGGTATGATGATTACGGACAACCGCAGAAAAATCATTATCCAGGATGAGGTCAAGGCGAAAAAACCGTCGGAGTTTTACTGGTTTGCGCACACAGATGCGCAGGTTGCGATTGCAGATGACGGTAAGAGCGCCCTAATGACCAAGAACGGTAAAAGGATTTATGTTCGCCTGGCGGCTGCGCCGGACAGCGCGCGCTTTTCCTTGATGGCGCTTGAGCCGCTGCCGCTTTCGCCGAATCCGGACGCGCAAAAGGGGGAATACCTCCCCGGCTACAGCGGCGATAAAAAGCTGACTGTGCATGTAACGGATGTGCAGGAAATGACGCTTAGTGTTGAGTTTATCGCCTTAAAAGACGGCGAAGGTGTTCCGATGAACTTGCCGGATGCCGTGCCGATGTCTGCGTGGAAGGCAGATAGTGCGGCAGATAAACCGCTTGTGCAAACGCTCGGTGGCTCTGTTGCACTGCGCATTGATTCTCCGGCGGCATTTGCAGGTGGCAAACGCACATATGTGGATACGAACAACTATAATGTTGTACCGTTTACCGAAAACGGCAGAACACTTGTGCCGGTGAGATTTATTTCTGAAAACTTCGGCGCGCAGGTGGATTGGAATGCGGTAGAGCAGCTTGTAACAGTTCAGTATAAAAACAAAACAATTCAGCTAAAGCTCGGCGACGACATTATGGATGTAAACGGCGAAAAGATTACGCTCGATGTGCCGGCAAAAACCGTAAACGCTCGAACTTTGATTCCGCTTCGTGCACTTGTGGAGGCGCTTGGTAAATATGTGTTCTGGGATGACAGAGGCTTAATTATCATCAGCGATGATGAAGCAAGCTATGAAGAAGATGCGATTGTAAGCGCACTGAATATGCTGTCGCAGCGCATTGTCGCAGGAGATACGGAAATCAAGGACTTCAATCCGGAAATCACGGATTATTATGTAGAAGTGAAGGATGCAAACGCCCTGCCGCAGGTAAGCCTTGTGCAGACAGGCACACCGGCAGAAGCAGTTGTAACGCAGGGGAATCCTGCAACAATTGCCGTAAATGGCACGACATACAAGATTTATTTTGTACAGAATCCGTTCCTTGGATCTAAGTATGTTGCCAATACAATTACGGACTTTTACGTTCGGATGGGCGGAGAAATGGATGCGCCGGAGACAGAACCGATTATTCCGGTAGCAGATGTTACATCCTCTGTTGAATGGGGAACATACCCGAAGGAAGGCTCTATCGACGGTGTGATCAACGACCAGCCGAAAAATCGTTGGACCGGCTATGGTGCACAGTGGATTTGCTATGATTTTGGTAGTGTGCAAAGCATCCACTCGCTTGCCCTTGCAACGACGAACAGTCATAGCCGCGTGTTCTATTTAGACATCGAAGTATCTGCAGACGGTCTCAATTGGACAACGGTGAAGACGGATGCAGTAACGAATAAAAGCCCGATGCCGACAATTTTCGAGCTTGGTGATGTACAGGCGCGTTTCGTGCGACTCAATGCGAAAAAAGCCAGCGACAGCGCATATTCGAGTTATGCAGAGGTGCGTTTTTATAAAAACCACGCCGATGAACAGCTCGACTGGGCAAGCTGGAATGACCGTTTTGGCTTAAATGTTGCCGCAGGCAAAGCGGGCGATACGCTGCAGCTTTCGATTGTTGCTAAAAACACCTTCGGCGACAATGTGGATTTAAGCCAGTATAAAGTGACATATGAAAGCAAAAATCCGGAAATTGCAGAAGTGGATGCAAACGGTAAGGTGACTTTAAAGAGCAAGGGTGTGGCAACTGTGCTGATTAAAGCGGAAAGCTTTGGTATGATGACACAGGGTGCGACCTTGATTATCGGTGTGGAATAATGAATCAAAAGAGCGGTGCTGCGGCATCGCTCTTTTGTAATTAAGTTAAAAATATACAAGTAAAAGGTTAGTTTTCGCCATATACATTTCAAAGGATGTGTGCTACAATCAAAGAAAAAAGCACAAGGGAGTGTATATAATATGTCAAGCTATAAAACGAAAAAAACACCGGGCAACACCGAATGGTTTGAGCACGACCGCTTCGGTATGTTCATTCACTGGGGCTTGTATTCTATGCCGGCACGCCACGAGTGGATAAAAACGCATGAGCAAATTTCGGAAGAAAAGTATGACAAGTATTTTAAGTACTTTAATCCGGATATGTACGATGCGCGTAAGTGGGCGCGGCAGGCAAAGGCAGCAGGTATGAAGTATGCCGTACTGACAACGAAGCATCACGAGGGCTTCTGCTTGTTTGACTCGAAATATACCGACTATAAGTCCACCAACACACCGGCGGGCCGCGACTTGGTGCGCGAATATGTCGATGCGTTTCGTGCAGAGGGTATTCGTATCGGTTTTTACTATTCTTTAATTGACTGGCATCATCCGGATTTTCCTGTCGATGTCATTCATCCGCGCCGTGATGATGATCCGGAAGAGATGAACAAGACACGTGACATGAAAAAGTATGCGCAGTATATGCGTGACCAGGTAACCGAGCTTTTGACCAATTACGGCAAGATTGATATTCTGTGGTTTGATTTTTCGTATATTAACAGAGGCTTTAAGGAATATCGTGGCAAGCACTATGATTTGCCGGGTAAGGGCAAGGATGATTGGGAGGCAGAAAAGCTGCTGGCAACGGCGAGAAGCCTGCAGCCGGAAATTATTATTGACAATCGTACGGATATTTTGCAGGATTTGTGGACACCGGAGCAGACACAGCCGCTGGAGTGGGTGCGCCACGGTGAAACGGGCGAGCTTGTGACCTGGGAGGCGTGCCAGACCTTCTCGGGCGCCTGGGGGTATCACAGAGACGAGCTTACATGGAAAAATCCGAAAATGCTCATCGATATGCTTGTCAACACCGTTTGCATAGGCGGAAACCTTTTGATGAATGTCGGGCCGACGATGCGTGGCTATTTTGACCACCGCGCGGAAAAATCGCTTGATGTGTTTGCAAAATGGATGAAATACAATAGTCGTTCGATTTACGGCTGTACGCAGGCAGAGCCGGAGTTTATTGCGCCGCGCGACTGCAGATTGACGCAGTCACAGGACGGCAAGCGACTGTATCTGCACATTATGAACTATCCGTTTAAGGCGATTCAGATGGATTGTCTTTTGGGTAAGGTCGATTATGCACAGTTTTTACATGACGGTAGTGAAGTGCAGTATGTGGAAAAAGTGTTCCAGGACGAGGGCGACTGTAAGGTAAACAAAGACAGCTTTGTATTTAAGCTGCCGGTTGTGCCACCGGAGATAGAAGTGCCGGTTATTGAAATTTTCCTCAAATAAAAATTGAAATGATTTAAAAAATATTCCGCTTTTTAGGCGGAATATTTTTTTGTGCTTTGCACACGCTAATGAAAAAGTGTGTGAGGTGTAAAATGGAAAAATTTATTATAAAAAAATCGCCGCCGCTTTCGGGGTGTGTGCAAATCGGCGGGGCAAAGAATGCGGCGTTGCCGATTTTGGCGGCGACGCTGTTGTGCGAGGGAACAAGTGTTATTTCTAATGTGCCGGCACTTTCCGATATAGGCAGTATGTGTGAAATTTTAGAAGCGGTTGGCGCGAAGGTTATACGCGAAAAAAATACGGTTCAGGTAGAAGGGAGAATTCAAACAAGCACTGCGCCGGATGCGGCGGTCAATAAGCTGCGTGCATCGTTTCTGGTGCTTGGTCCGCTATTGGCAAAAACCGGCCGCGCGCAAATCAGCTTGCCGGGCGGTTGCCCGATCGGTGTGCGCCCGGTGGATTTGCATTTGAAGGGTTTTCTGGCGCTTGGCGCGCAGGTAAAACGTGATGCTGGGCGGATGGTGCTGACGGCGAAAAGGTTGCGCGGCGCGAGAATTTATCTGGACTTTCCAAGCGTCGGTGCAACGGAAAATCTTTTGATGGCGGCAACGCTTGCCGATGGCAAAACCGTGCTTGAAAATGCGGCGACGGAGCCGGAAATTGAAAACTTAGCGGCGTTTTTAAATAAGGCAGGCGCAAAAATCAAGGGTGCCGGCAGCGCGGTAATTGTTATAGAAGGGGTGGAGAAGCTGCAAGGTGCACAAATCAGCGTTATTTCTGACCGTATCGAAGCCGGTACTTTTATGACCGCCGCGGCAATTACGCGCGGTCATGTTACCCTGAAGGGCGTGTCGTGTGCGCACTTAAAGCCGGTGATTGCAAAGTTTCGGGAAATCGGTATTCAGATTACAGAAGGAAAAAACAAAACAGAGGTGGATGCAAGCGGAAAATTGATGCCGGTGAACATCAAAACGTTGCCGTTTCCTGGTTTCCCGACGGATATGCAGGCGCAAATGACGGCGCTGATGTGCCTTTGCAACGGAACTTCGACCGTGACGGAGACGATATTTGAAAACCGGTTTTTGTATGTAAGCGAGCTTGCGCGTATGGGCGCAGACATAAAGGT
This sequence comes from Clostridia bacterium, assembly GCA_045532715.1. Classification (GTDB taxonomy): domain Bacteria; phylum Bacillota; class Clostridia; order UBA1381; family UMGS1253; genus RGIG2041. Next base: position 8,762 of record JAZSGM010000061.1, on the reverse strand, counting down.
TGCGGGCAGGTGCGCCGTTATTGAGGGTGTGAAAAGTATTTCCGGCGCGAAGGTGAAGGCAACGGACTTGCGCGCGGGTGCGGCACTGGTGCTGGCAGGACTTGCCGCCAAGGGCGATACGGAGGTTAGCGATATTTTCCATATTGACCGCGGCTACGAGAACTTAGAAGGCAAGCTCGCTGCGCTCGGTGGTAAGGTGGAGCGTGTTCAAAATTAAGCTGTTTGTGCACGATTTTATATTGCGCAAAACGAGATTTTGTTTTATTATAAAAATAGAAACAGATGAAAGATAATACAAAAAGTATTAAATATTTTGCAATGACAGTCTTTAGTGGAAATGATATAATGCAAAATAAAGAGTATTATTTAAAAAGGAGGAAATAACATGAAAAACTGGAAGAAGGGAATCAGTGCGCTTTTAAGCGTTGTGCTTTTGTGCGGCATACTGCCGGCAGGTGCGCTTTCGGCATTGGCGGCAGAGGAAAATGTAATTTTTTCCTACGACTTTGAAAACGCAAGTGTCGGCGGCAGTATTGCGCAGGACAGAACCGATGTGAACGGCTGGTATACCTTAACGATTAAGCCGGCGGTTGCACCGCTTACCGTGCAAAACGAGAAGGGGCACGGCAACTATGCGCAGATTGAAAACATTTCGGACGGTTTATCCGGCCCGAAGCTGATGAAGATGATTAACTTAGGTTCGGTGTCGAATCTGCGCGTGTCCTACGATTACAAGGGCGATAAAAATGTGGGCTTTAATATGACCGACGGTATTAATAAGGTGTCGGTGAAGACCAAGACACCTTCGGACTGGACAACGGTTGTTGTGGATATTGATGTGGCAAATGCGACCTATCAGGCAACCGTCGGCGGTGAAAAGGGCGAAAAAACGAAGTTTGATATGTTTGCCAATCCGTCGCAGATTCAGTTTGAGTTTGCAGCAAGCTTGTCTGCGGGGCAGAGCGTATGCATTGACAATGTGTTAATTACCACCACCGATGACATCACGGCATCGGCGGCACAGAATGCAAAAACACCTGCACACCCGGCAAATCAGAAATACATAGAGGCGGCGCAAAAGGAGCAGGAGGCGAAGCTCAATGTAACCTTTGAGCCTGCACCGAAGAACGGTATCCGCGTGCCGGACGGCAATAACCTCATCGTTATGGACGATTGCGAAAGCTATGGCGATGTGCTGACCTACAACAACTGGTCGATTGTCGGCAACAAGACCTATGTCAACCCGGGCAAGGACGGCGAAAATCAGTTTATGGAATTTTCCAACACGGATTCCGTAATCCATACACCGCGTTTGAACCGCCCGCTCAAGAATATGAATTTAAATACAATGACGATAGAGCTTGATTTTGCGGCAAATCCGGCAATGGATCTGATTGTGTATGTGCAAAATGCAAGCAAGTCCGTGAAGCTGGCGCGTCCCGCAGAAAGCTGTAGAGACGGTAAGTGGCACAGAATTAAGGCGGATGTGAATTTTGCAGGCAAGACGGCAACGACTTATATCGACGGTGCCCAGGTGGAAACACTTGATTTGAGTGCGATGATGACGGCGGACGCATGGGAAACCATGGAAATTCAGATTTCCGCACAGCTGACGGGTGGCGCAAAGGGCAGAATGGATAACGTGGTTGCCTATACGCCGGACAGCGTGGCTGGTGCCGTATTTGACCATCAAAACAACATCAACTGGGATATGGTCAAAACCGACAACCCGACGGGACTTACCGAGATTATCCGCGAAACGCATCCGCGTCTGATTGTAAATGACTGGGATGAAATTCGTGAAAAAATTAAAAATGAGTATTGGTGCGGCGTTTGGTGGGAGTCGCTTTTGGCTGTAGCAGATGCATATGTGCGCGATGATACAACCGTAACGTACAGAGTAAATGCGCGCGGTAATATTCAGGAAACCAGCCAGGAAATCCGAATTAAGGCGTATGTGCTTTCGTTTGTTGCCGGTGTGACCGGTGAGCGAAAGTATGCTGAGCAGCTTTATAAAATCTTAAAGCATGTACACGATACATTCCCGGATTGGAGTGAAAACCTTGCACTTCTGAGTGCAAACTTCATTGCGGCTTATGCGTATTCTTATGACTGGGCATACGATGTGTTTACACCGGAGGAGCGCGCAGATGTACTTTATATGACGTTGAACCGTGGCGCAAACATTGCCGTGCAGGGCTATGAAAACAAGCTTGCGGAAGCTTACAATACAATGATGAAGAATGGCAACAACCAGACTTCGACGGCAAACAGAGCCAACATCTGTCTGGCAATTGCAATTGCGACCGACTATCCGCAGATTGCCGAGTATCTGCTCGATAAAGCAGCGACCGGTATGCCAAATGTATTTTATGAATTTTTCCCGGACGGCGGCTTCATTGAAACGACAGACTATTGGGATGCGAGTGCAACAGACGTAATTCAGTCGGTATCTGCACTTGAATCCTGCATCAAGCCGGGCACAACATTGCCGGAAAGACTCGACTGGGCAAACTCCATCCCGGGCTTTATCAACACCGGTGACTTCCCGATTTATTACAATGGTGCAAACTCCTCGTTTAACTATGGTGACTCGACGGATAGATTTATTTCCTCGATTTCGTTTTTGTATTTGTCCGCTCGCTATGACGAGCCGAAATACGCTTGGTATGAGCTGACGAAAAACCAGCCGGACAGCCCGTTTACGACAAGACGTATTCCATTTGCAATTGCGTGGTATGATCCGGAAAATGTAACTTGTAAGCCGGGGGATTTCCCACTGGATAAATTCTATCAGAATCAGGGCGAAAACGGTGTAAACGGTATGAGTATGCGCTCGTCCTGGGAAGATGAGGATATGTTCTTTGTCGCAATGCAGGGTGGTGACAATGGTGCAATGCACCAGAATCCGTCGCTCGGTACATTTGTTATGGACTATGCCGATAAGCGTTGGTTCCTTTTGACCGGTAAAAATTCGTTATCCGGCACGTATACCATTGCCTCGAGACACGATGGTGATTCTTCCGAAATCTGGAATAAGAGAACGGAATCGAACAATACGCTTGTGATTAACCCGGACAAAACAGTTGGCCAGGATAAGACAGCATTTGCACCGCTGACGCGCTACGGCACCGCGGCGAATGCGGCGTTCGGTATTCTGGATATTTCCAGTGTACGAGAGGATGTCGCTTCCTGGAACCGCGGTATGATGCTCTACGATAACCGTGAGCGCGTGATTATCCGCGATGAAATCACGATGAATAAGCCGTCGGAAATTTACTGGTTCGGTCACACCAATGCGCAAATTGATGTCGCAGCGGACGGACAGAGTGCGATGATGACGATTGATGATGCGAAGATGTATGTGCGCATCAACGAAGCACCGGCTGGCGCTAAGCTTGCGGTGCGTGATATTTCGCCGCTGCCGACTTCGCCGAACCCGCCGGCGCAGCAGGGCGAGTATCTGCCGCAGTATTCCGGCGACAAGACCTTGTATGTGCATATGACAGGCGTAACGGAAGCGAATATTGAGCTTGAGTTTATCCCGATTAAGGACGGCTTTGCTGTACCGACTGATACACCGGCTTGCGCAAAGCTTTCTGAATGGAAGGTAGAAAAGCAGGCGCCGTTTACTGCGCAGGCAATCGGCAATGCCGTTGCGTTAAAGCTCGGCACACCGGTAAGCTTTGCAAAGGGACAGAGAACCTACATCGACGCGGCAAACAAGGACGTTGTTCCGTTTACGGAAAATTCCAGAACGCTCGTGCCGGTGCGCTATATCGCTGAATCCTTCGGTGCAACAGTGGGTTGGGACGATGCTACCCAGGCAGTAACTGTGGATTACTTAAACAAGCACATTTCGCTGCAAATCGGCTCAAATCAGATGCTTGTAAACGGCGAAGCGGTAACACTCGATACCGCGGCAAACACCTACAACAGCCGTACATTTATCCCGCTTCGTGCGCTCGTTGAGGCGCTCGGCAAGCACGTGCTCTGGGATGATCGAGGTCTGATTATCATCTCGGATATGGATATGGGCTACGGTGCGGAAACACTCGATGCGGTGTGTGATTACTTAGACATCCGCATCTTTGCAGGCGAGGATGAAATCACCTTCGAGCCGGCAAAGACAACGTATTACATCAAGGGTACACAAAGACAGATTCGCACAGAGCAGAATAACAATACAGCTGTGATTACCGTAACGGACGGCAGCCCGGCAACGGTGACAATAGATGGTAAGGTATATACCATTCATTTTGAAAATTAAGTGAAAAAATCCCCTGCGCATTGCAATGTGCAGGGGATTTTTGTTGTATAAAGAAAACTGCGCAATAGATAAAGTGGTTCGACAAAGGCGATTGCTGATGCACAGAGCAGGAAGAAAAAAACGAAAGGCATTTACAAACTGAAGGTGAAGTGGTATAATAAAATTACTTATAAGCTTTTGTGAAAATAAGTATAAAATGCTTTTGAAGGGGCGACAAATCAATGAAGATGCGACAGAAGAAATGGATGAGTATGTTACTGAGCCTGCTGATGCTTCTGAACCTGTTTTCAGGACTCGGTGTGCATGCAGAATCTGACGGTGCGGCAGAGTACAATGTATCTGCTGTGACCTATGCAAGAAAGTACATAGACGAAGCACAGACACTTCCGGTCTACACTATGACAACGCAGGTGCCTGCGAACGGCGAATGGCTGGTGCCGAGCGTGTATATCAGCGCATCCGCACAGACGCAGGCGACCGTTATTTTTGCGGTCTACCATGATGGCGTACTGCGCGATGCGTATTATGACACGAAGCCGGTTGGCGCAGAAACGGTGCATTTTACAAAGGAAATTGAAATTGTCGAGCGCGACAAGGAATTCTTTCGGGTATTTGTGCTCGGCGCGGACGGCAGTCCGATTGCACCGGCAGCCAATTTCCCGACCGCGGAAAACGGACTTGACTTTATTGAGGTCACCTACGCAGACGGCACAAGCGAGGTAGTGGACTGCACCGCTTTGGCGGACAACAAGGTTTATCTGGAGTCCGGCGAGGCGCGCAAGGCTGCAAATCCGACCTTCAAAGCGGTTGCACTGGACAATTCCAGTGTGGTACACTCGGATACGTCGACGGATTTCTGGACGAACGGCGGGCACGTTGTGCTGACCGCAGTGGACGGCAGTGTGTCTGAATATATGGTTTTACCGTACGAGGCGTGCTTCACGTACAGGCCGGTACTCGGAAAAAATTACCGGTACTACGGTGCAGAGCTTAAAAAGTCAATCAGGACATATGAAAAGCAGAGCCTTGCGCTGGAACCGGAGCAAGACACCTTCAATGTCACGGTGCCATACGGTACAGACTGCATCGAAATGGAGCCGATTGTTCTTTGTGAAAACGGCAAGCTGATGAAGGCAGCGGCGGACATTGTCTATATGAACGGTACGGATTTGAAGCAGGAAATCATCCGTGTCGGCACAAAAAGGCTTACCTTTAACTTTATGTGGGACAACAGCGCACCGTATATCACCGATGTTAAGTTCGGTGGCGGTTACCCGAAAAGATCCATCGTTTTGCGTGCAGACGGTGAAAGCGCAATCGGTTATACAAATACTACGGATATCACCAAGACACCGGATACGGCCACGATTGTCAATCAGATTGCAGGTGCCGGCGCAGCTTCGGATTTGGTTGTAAACGGTGCGGCAATCCCGAACAACGATAACCTCACGGTGTTCGCACTTGCGCGTGAAGATAACTTTGTCCGTTCAGATATGGTTATGTACAATCAGTCCGATTGGGCACATGTTACAGAAAACGAAGCTTGGCAATCTTTCAGAGTTTCCGAGCCGGCAACGGTTTATGTAAAGATGTCCCATGCAAATGCTGCAGAAGCTGACTTCGTCTGGAAGGAAGGTGCGGCAGCAGGCTGGACAAAGGCGGAAAGCTCTAACCAGGGCACAATTTACTACAAGACCTTTGCAGCAGGCGAAACCGTAAACGTGCCGTCTCAGGTTGTAACGGCAGAAGAGCTTGCATTCGTAAATGCGCAGCTTGAAGCGGCTTATCCACCGTCCGGCGAGGTGCAGTTTAAGTATGAATTGGCAGAAAACGTTGGTGCACAGCTTTACTACAGCTCCGATGGCATAGAATACGATGATATCATCAAGAATTGGTACGCACATCCGACAGGTAAAAACAGCAAAACTGACGGTGCAAAGCTTGCCATGGCAGACGGTAAGTACTACAGAGGTGCTTACTTCAGAAATGCAGGTAGCGCTACGGGCTTAACCGTTGCATACGGCTCTCCGCTCTTTATCGCAGTTGCATTTAACAATGTACCGGGCGAAGGCATCGTGATACCGGACGTACCGGAAGTAACGACGCTTGCGTGGGAGAGCGCACTTGCACTTACAGATACACCGAAGACACAGAATCAGGGGGCAAACAAGAACCTGTATGCAGATGGTCTTTACGGACTTGGTGCACAGAGCGGCAGCGTTGAGCTTCCGGAAGAGGGCACAGAGATTGATCTCGTTGTTCCGTACGGCGTAGAGGTTGTTAAGTTTGGCGATGTGAGCGTAAATCTTTTGCGCGATGCAGACCATGCAGCTTCCGCAACTGTTACGGTTGAAGGTACAGAGTATACAGTAAATGTATCCTGGGATGATTATGCATATACTGCAGGTATGCCGCTGCTCTATGATTTAGAGTACGGCGTAGCAGGCAAGACAGGCTTGTATGCTACAAATTGGTACTATGCAATCCCGACACCGCTCGTGCTCGATGCAGCGCATGACTATGCATTCGGTGTGGGCGATCTGCTCGGTACAAGGGCAGACGGCTCTGACAGAGAAACCATTACCCATACTGTAAACGAAGGCGAATGGTTTACGAGAGATTCGCATGACAAGACAAACATGACCTCGACCAATGCAGGTGGCGGCTTAAACCGTCTCCATCTTGCACCAACCGCTTTTGAAAGCTGGGTAACTAACGGTGTTCTTGAAAACAAGTACGCACTCAACGGTGCTACAACAATCGTTGCAAACTACACAGACGTAGTTGCAAATGAGGCAGTTCGTTATAAGTTTAAGACAGCGGTAGACGGTTACGTTATCGTTGCTTCCAATCAAGCAAACACTGCATTGGCAGAGGCTGATGGTTGGGTGCAGCTGGAAGGCAGCACAATGCAGTTTACAAACAGCTGCACCACCGCGCAGGGCGACCAGCTTAAGATGCCGCCGATTATTGATGGTGTAGCGCATGTAAATGCAGCAACGACCTATGCAATGTATGCCGGCAACTGCAACTACATTTATATTAAGAAGGTTTCCGCAAACGAAGCAATTGAGGTTAAGGAATCTACGGTTACCGCGCAGTATCCGCCGATTGTAATCGTTGCAACTGAGGATATGGTTAAGCTTGAGCTTCCGGATGCTCCGGAAGTACCGGATGTTCCGGATGTGCCGGATGTGCCGACAACGAAGCTTGTGAGCCTCGGTTATACAACAGCAGCACATTTAAGACATACAGAAGCTAAAACAGAAACGGCTACACAGGCTTGGGAAGATGCAACAGAATATGTTGTTCAGGTGCCGATCGGTACAGGTACAGTCACTGTGACTGCAGCAGCAGACGATGCGCAAACACCGAACACACTTGCTTCTGATGTAGTAGTAGATATGGCAGGTAAGGACGAAGCAGAAGCTGAAATCCTCGGCCATACCGTAAAGTTTGTATGGGATGCTACAGATCCGTACATCACAGACGTAAAGCTTGCAAGTGACGGCTTTAAGGGTCGTTGGGGTGTTGACTACGGTGCTGACGGCGATCTGGGCTATCAGGCAACCAGCACAAACAACTCCGGTGCACTGAGCGCAAATGCACTTTCCGAATTTAGTTTTGAAGGTGTAGCTGCTCCGGCAGCAACAAAGTATGTATACTCTATCGCAACACATACTTTGAACGGTCAGCCGCATATGGCAGGTACGTTCTTCCAGATGAGAGACGGTACATACGAGGGCACAAACGCAGATAACTCCCTCCTGTCCTTCAAGGTGTCCGCGTCGGCAACTGTATATGTAAGAGCAGTTGCAAGAGACGGCCGTTGGGAGGAGCTTGCTGAGGCAGGCTGGACAGAAGCAGGCACCTTAGGTGGCGATAAGCTTTATAAGAAGGAATTTGCAGCAGGCGACTACGTATATCTCCCGGGCACACCGGTGGATGACGAAGAAGTAGCTGCAAGAAATGCAGCTATAATGGATGCAAAATATGTGAAATATGTTCCGACGAATAAAGTTGTAACAACAACCGGCACAAAGACACTGGCTGATGCGATGGCAGGTCTTTCTGAAGTCAAGGAAGGCTGGTCCTACAAGTGGACCTTAAATGAAGAAGGCGTGTTGGTTGCACCGGCAACGGATGCGAAGAACAATGCTATTATGCTTGACCGTATTTCCCCCCCGGTATTCTATGTACAGTTTGCAGAGCCGGATGCTCCGGAAGTTCCGGATGTACCGGTAGTACCGGATGTGCCGGAAACGGGCGCTGCAAATCAGCTTGATTTGACCTACACTACAGCTTTGGCAGTAACAGAGCCGAAGGCTACAAACAATCATGCAAACGGTAAGAACCGTGTGCAGAATGTAAGCTCGATTTATGCAGGCGGCTTCTATATGCCGATGCTCGTAAGCGAAGCAGTTAATGCAACTGTTGACCACGAAGCAAAGACAGCTGTTGTAACCGTACCGTTCGGTACAGAGGTTGTAAA
>JAZSGM010000095.1:0-5064 GCA_045532715.1 Clostridia bacterium | reverse complement strand
TCTGTCGTAAAATATGAATAGAACGATATTCTTGACTACAAAATCGTCACCGACCTGCTCCCGAAGGATGACTACGGCTTTACGGTAAATCCGCAGGGCATTTACGACACCATTGTGTATGTGCATGACCGTTATCCGGGCATCGAGCTTGCGATTACCGAAAACGGCATCAGCAAAATGAAGACCGGCAACTACGATGAAGAGCTCGACGATGACTACCGTATCTCCTACATGCGCGAGCATCTGCGCGGCGTTTCCAGAGCCGTTGCCGCAGGCTTGCCGGTGACCGGCTATTTCCACTGGTCTTTAATGGATACAAACGAGCTTTATGTCAACGGCTATGCGCATATGTTCGGTCTTTTGCAGGTTCGTTTTGACAAGCCGACGCTCGACCGCATACCGAGAAAGAGCTGGTATTATTATCAGGACATTATTAAAAAGGGCGAAGTAAACTGATACAAAAAAATCGTCGTTGCGATGCGTTACAATGCGGCCGAAGCTAAGGTTTCCGAATGGAGAATACCGTATGGGAAATAGAAAATATGAACTGAATATGTGTCAGGGTTCTGTCTTTAAAACGGTACTTCTGTTTGCCTTGCCGGTGATACTGGCGAATGTATTGCAGCTGGCATACAATGCGGCAGACTTAATTGTTGTCAGCCGTTATGCAGGCTCTAATGCAATGGCTGCGGTAGGCGCAACTGCCTCGCCTACCGCCTTGATGCTGAATGTGTTTATAGGCTTGTCTCTGGGGACCAGCGTTCTGGTTTCGCGCGCATTCGGTGCAAGGGATACGGAAGGGATGCACAAAACGGTACATACATCGATATTGCTTGCGGTGCTCTTAGGTTTGTTTTCCTGCGCACTCGGACTTGTGTTTGCGCGTCCGCTTTTGATTTGGATGGGCACGCCGGAAGGTTCTGTACTGGATGGCGCAGTTTTATATATGCGCATTATTTTTGTCGGCGTACCGGCTTCAATCGTTTACAATTTCGGCGCGGCGATTCTGCGAGCAATCGGCGATACAAAACGACCGCTCTATATTTTAGCGGTGACCGGATTGGTCAATGTGGTGCTCAACTTGTTTTTTGTCATTGTTTGTGATATGGATGTTGCCGGCGTAGCCATTGCGACGATTGTGGCAAATTATTTGTCCGCGACTGCGGTTTTGGCGGCCTTGATTCGTACAGACGGTGCCTATCGTTTGAATATCCGTACACTGAAAATTTACAAAGATGTGCTGAAAGAAATTTTGCGTATCGGTGTGCCGGCCGGGTTACAGGCTTCGGTATTTGCGTTGGCGAATACGGTAGGACAGACAGCCATCAATTCCTTTGGCGCAGATACCATCAAAGGCGCAACTGCCGGCAATAATCTTGAAAATTTTGCCAATGCCGCCATGAACGCATTTAATCAGGCGGTTGTAACGGGTGTAAGCCAGAATTATGGCGCAAAGAATGAAAAGCGCATCAATCATTATCTGACGATTCCGCTTTTGTGTTCTGCGATTTCCGGCGCGGTTCTCGGCGGATTGTGTGTGCTGTTTGCGCGTCCGCTTCTTGGTATTTATATCACAGATTCACCCGGAGCCATCGAAAGCGGCACAACCCGATTGTTTTTTTCAGCTTTGCCATATTTCCTTGTCGGTATTATGGAATGTATTAACGGAACCATCCGTGGTCTTGGGTATTCTACCATACCTACGATTACAAACCTTGTGGGCATTTGTGGATTGCGTATTTCTTGGATTTTGTTTGTTTTACCGAAATTTCATTATGAAGAAGTACTGTTTGCGGCATGGCCGATTTCGTGGGTGTTTGTTCTTGTTTGCCATTTAATAACACTTGCGATTATCAAGCCACGGGCGATGAAGAAATTAAGAGAACAGGCATAAACGTTGAAAGAACGTTTAGTTGCCCACCTTCAAGCGCACTTACCGAAAATAAAAAATAAGATTTGCAATTGATTTCTATGCGATAATCCTTTACAACACATCTATAAACCGTAAAAACGAGGTAGTATTATGCATTTTACATTCCCGAAAGAATTTTTATTCGGCGCGGCATCGTCTGCGGTGCAGATTGAGGCCGGTGTCGGCGAAGGCGGCAAAGGTCAGGATGTGCTTGACTATTACTGGACGCTCTATCCGGAAAAATACGGTCAGGCTGACCCGAGCAAGGCAGCAGACTTTTACCACAGGTATCCGGAAGATATCAAGATGATGAAAGAGCTCGGACTCAAGGCGTTCCGCTTTTCCTTCTCCTGGTCGCGCATTTACCCGAACGGCATGGAGGCTGGTCCGTGTCAGGCAGGCATCGACTACTACACCGATATGCTCGACAAACTCATCGAGGCAGACATCGTTCCGTTTTTTGACCTCTGGCACTGCGATATGCCTGCATGGGTAATACAAAAGGGCGGCGTACTCAACCCGGAATTTATCGACTGGTTTGCTGAATACGCGAAAACCTGCTTTAAGGCATTTGGCGGCAGAGTGCAGTATTGGTCGACGGTCAACGAGCCGAACATCAATGTTATGGCGGCATATGCGCGAGGCAGTACCCCGCCGTTTGAAAAAGACGTCGCACACTCCGTTGTCGCCTGCCACAATATGGTGCTTGCACACTTTAAAGCCGTAAAGGTGTTCAGAGAATTAAACATCCCGGGCAAGATTGGCTTTGTAAATCATGTACAGCTTGTCTACGCGGCGACGCCGGACAAGGCAGATCAGGAAGCTGCAGAACGCAACATGGGCTTTTACTCCAACTGGTTTAACGATGCGATGCTGCTCGGTCACTACCCGGAAAGCGTTGTACACTATCCGCGCATGGCTGACTATCTGCCGGAAAACTACCAAAAGGACCTCGACGAGAATTTCAACGCCAGCGACTTTTTCGGCATTAACTACTACGGTACATCTACGACAAAATACGAAAAGAACGACGAATTCGACTACCAAACCGTACCAAGCAATCTGCCGAGGGACGACTACGGCTTTAACATTAATCCACAGGGAATATACGATACCATCGTATATGTGCATAAGCGCTACCCGGATTTGGAGCTTATAATTTCCGAAAACGGCATCGGCCGAAAAAAGAGCGGCAACTACGAAGAAGAGCTCGACGATGAATACCGCATCTCCTACCTGCGCGAGCATCTGCGCGGCATTTCCAGAGCCGCGGCTGCAGGCTTGCCGGTGACCGGCTATTTCCATTGGTCATTGATGGATACCAACGAGCTGTATGTTAATGGCTATGCGTATATGTTCGGTCTTTTGCAGGTGCGCTACGACAAGCCGACACTTGACCGCGTACCGAGAAAGAGCTGGTATTATTATCAGGACATTATTAAAAAAGGCACTGTGAACTGATCGAAAAGGACGGATCTTCCGTCCTTTTTTAGTTTCTTCGCTGGTTTTAGTTGTAAAAAGGCTAATTTTTTGTAATACTGCGTTGCAGGCGCAAGCCGTACACGAGTACTGTGCTTGCACCTGCGCCTCGTCTTATAGCAAAATTATCTCTTTTTATGCTGATTGCAGCACAAACAAAGCCTCCCTCAATGAGGGAGGTGGATTTTGCGAAGCAAAAGACGGAGGGAGTTCTTCGTTGATTGCAATTGTAAAAAGGTAAAATCAGCGCATTGCGTTGGTGCAGGCACAGACGCATACACCGCAGGGACGGGGCTTGCGCCGCCCGCCGGTCCCATGCAAATCAAATGAAGGATTCTGCCACATCTGAAAATCAGGCAAAAAATGAAACTTTTGGAAATAAGTTTCGTCTATACAACCAAAAGGAGGTTTTCGATATGAAAAAAACTTGGATTCTTTTACTTACCCTCTGTCTTTGCCTTGCGGCGTGCACCGCGCAGACAAACGGACCAACGCCCCTGCCGAGCGATAACAACACGCGCACAAGCCTGCGTATGTTTATGGCAGACGGCTTTCTCTATTATGACACCGGTCTGGTCAGTGACGCAACGCCGCGCTGCGGCACTTTAGATGCGCATCTGACAAAAACTGCAGATGAATTTGAAGTTCCGAAGACGGATGGTGGCTGCAACTTTGACGGTGCAGACGGATATCAGAATACAACCTCCGTCACAAAGGAAGTTCCGATTGAAAACGAAGGCTGGTGCATCTTTAAAAAGATTGAGGTTGCACCAGAAGCCTTCAAAGATATGCCCTACTGTATGCGCTTAGTCGGCAGAATGCCAAACGCCGCCATTGACACAGATTTGTCTATATTCACAGAATCTGTAGAAGTAACCATACGTGACATTTTCTGGCCGTTACTGTCGTCAAAGCTTCCGACGGAGCCGGAATATAAAACCTACACCATTGCAGACAACACCTCTCCCGACAAATGGGGCTTAACACTCACGGCAGAAAACGTGACGCCGACCGGCTGCACGTTGCGTTTTGAGCAGCTTGGCGGCACGCTCGAAGGCGATCTGCAAACCGGCGCAGGCTACGATATTGAAAAGCTGTCCGATAACGGCAATTGGGAGTCCATTGAACCAAAGCATACGCTTGTGTGGAACATGGTCGGCTATCTCATTCCCGAAAACGAAATTTATGAAATGCAGGTCGACTGGTCTTACGGTTACGGTGCATTGCCGGCAGGCTGCTACCGTATAACGAAAGAGGTTGCAGATTTTAAAGAAGGGCACGAATACAAGCCGGAAACCTATTATGCGTATTTCGATATTATGCAGGAGCTTTGCGGTTATCCACCGGCGGAATAAGCAAAAGACAACGCCCCTTGAGCGAGCATTGTTAAGGATATAACGGTTTTATTCTTAAGAACATTCGCCCAAGGGCGCCTTCACTTAGGGAGAAATCGGTTTTAGCCGGTAATTTACCGAAAATAGTGCACAAAAAATCTGCATTATACGCGAGTATGATGCAGATTTTTATGTTTCTCTTTCCGACAAAATTCCTCGTCTAAAACTACCGAAGGTACCTTAAAAGGGAATAGTTTGGATGAAGAGCAAGGCAAAAATGGTCGACATCCTTGCGGATATCGACCATTTTTAACACAGCTATTCGCCAAAATATTTCTT
>JAZSGM010000021.1:0-5639 GCA_045532715.1 Clostridia bacterium | reverse complement strand
GATACCCTGCGGATTTACCGTAAAGCCGTAGTCGTCCTTCGGGAGTAGGTCAGTGACAATCTTATAGTCAAGAATGTCGTTCTTTTCATATTTTACGACAGATGAGCTGTAGTAGTTGATGCCGAAAAAGTCGCACGGGATGAAGTTGTCATCCAGCTCCTTTTGGTAGTTTTCCGGCAGGTGGTCAGCCAGGTACGGATAGTGCACAACGCTTTCCGGATAGTGACCGAGCAGCATTGCATCATTAAACCAGTTGGAGTAAAAGCCCATATTGCGCTCTGCAGCGTCCTGGTCCTCTTTGCTTAATGTAAGACCGTATGCCAGCTGCACGTGGTTTACAAAGCCGATTTTGCCCGGGATGTTTAATTCTCTGAATACTTTAACAGCTTTAAAGTGCGCCAGCACCATATTGTGGCAGGCTACAACGGAGCGCGCGATGTCCTTTTCAAACGGCGCGGTGATGCCCCAGGCATACGCCGCCATTACATTGACGTTCGGCTCGTTGACCGTCGACCAATACTGCACTCTGCCGCCGAACGCCTCAAAGCAGGTTTTGGCGTACGTTGCAAACCAGTCACCGAAATCCGGACTTAAAACGCCGCCCTTTTCCATCACCCAGGCAGGCATATCGCAGTGCCAGAGGTCGAAAAACGGAACGATGTCTGCTTCGATAAGCTTGTCAATCATATCGGAATAGTAGTCGATACCTGCCTGACACGGACCATCCTCCATACCGTTCGGATAAATGCGCGACCACGAAATCGAGAAGCGGAACGCCTTGAGACCGAGCTGCTTCATCATTTTTATATCCTCGGGATATTTGTGATAAAAGTCAGCCGACTTGCTCGGGTCTGCGTGACCGTACTTTTCGGGGTAGAGCTGCCAGTAGTAGTCGAGTACGTCCTGGCCTTTGCCGCCTTCACCGACACCGGCTTCAATCTGCACGGCAGACGATGCCGCGCCGAACAAAAATTCTTTCGGGAATTTGAAATTCATAGTAACACCTCGTTTTAAAAAATGGTTTATAGCTGTATTGTAAAATGGTTTTAGGTGCATTACAATGGCAAAATTTATTTGAAAATTCGCAAAAATTCAGAAAAACTGAATTTCGTTTTTGCAGGGGGTGTGGTTTTTGTACCGACTGCTTTTATAGGATGTGTCGGATGCATTGACGTGAATTGGTTTTTGTGAT
Organism: Clostridia bacterium; assembly: GCA_045532715.1. Classification (GTDB taxonomy): domain Bacteria; phylum Bacillota; class Clostridia; order UBA1381; family UMGS1253; genus RGIG2041. The sequence continues at coordinate 4,447 of JAZSGM010000021.1, read as the reverse complement.
AAAATAAAAATATATTTTTGGTATGGAGTGAAGAAAAATGGATATGTTTGCAGAGTATATGATTCGCAGAGTGTTGACCGGCACAGATAAGCTTTTGCGTGTGCTGTATGTGCTGGCGGCTTTGGCATTGAGCGCGGGAATTGCGTATATTTCCCTGTTCACGGGAAAATTTATGATTATGATCTGGTTTTTGATTGTCGTGGCGCTCTGGTATGGTTGTTATTTGTTGATTCGCAGACAGAATATAGAGTATGAGTATACATTTACCAACGGTGAGCTTGAAGTGGATATTATCTATGCCAAGAGTGTACGCCGTAATCTCGTCAGTGTGCGTGCGGCAGATATTACGCACTGTGCGCGCCGTGATGATGCGCGCTTCGATCAGGAGTATGACCGTGTGCCGGAGCACCTTTTGCTTTTAAGTGCCGTTTCCGAGAGACCGGGCGCAAAGGTGTATTATGCGGATTTTTTGTATAATGCTGAGCGCACAAGACTTTTGTTTGAGCCAAACAAGAAAATTATAGAAATGATGCAAAAATACAATCCGAGACGCATACATATTCCGGAAGAGGAGCAGGCGAAATGAAACCGGGCATTTACACCGGCGCACAGATGAAGGCGCTGGACAGTTATACAATTGAACATTGCGGACAAACCGGTCTTGCATTAATGGAAAATGCAGCAGCCTGTATCGTACGTGAAATCGAAAAGCGGATTGCGCTTGCAGGAAAGGTCTGCGTGATTTTATGCGGCAAGGGCAATAACGGCGGTGACGGATTTGCGGCGGCATTGCTGCTGCGTGTGCGTTGTGCGGCGGTGCGGATTGTTTGTCTGCAGGATGCAATGTCGCTTTCGCCGGATGCGGCATATTACAGTGCACGTGCCGGGCAGTATGGCATAGAGCGCATTTCGGATTTAAGCAAAGCACTTGACGCGATTGCCGAAGCGGATGTGATTTTAGATGCGCTTTACGGCTTCGGCTTCAGAGGCACACTTGCAGAAAATGACGCCTTGCTTGTTTCAGCGGCAAACGATGCAAAGGGCTATGTGGTGTCCGCCGATATTCCGAGCGGTGTTTCGGCAGATTGCGGCAATGTAAGCGGCGTGTGTATCCGTGCGGATTTAACCGTTACATTTACGGGATATAAATTATCGGCGGTTTTATTTGAAAGCAGAAATTATTACGGTGAAATTGCGGTGGCCGACATCGGTATTCCGGATGCGGCAAAAGAGAAGCATCTGCCGACGGCAGAGGTGGTATTGCCGCAGGCGGTTTTGCATACACTTGGCGTGCGCAGGCGCAATGCGCACAAAGGGGATTGCGGAAAAGCGTTTATACTCGGTGGCAGCAGCGGTATGAGCGGTGCGGTGTATATGAGTGCGCAAGCGGCACTGCGCAGCGGTGCCGGTCTGGTTTGCGCCGGCGTGCCGCAGCATTTGTCGGAGATTATGGAAATTAAGACGACGGAGGCGATGACCTGCGCTTTTGCAGCCAATGGAGAAGGGCTGGGTGCAGATGCGTCGGTGGTTGAAAAGGTAAATGCTTATGATGCGACTGCATTTGGTATGGGCGCAGGGCGAAATGAAGCCATAGTACAGCTGCTGACATTGCTGCTGCAGCATACGGAAAAACCGCTTGTCATTGATGCGGATGGGCTGTATGCGCTTGCGCAAAATAAAGACTTGCTTTCTGCAGCGAAGGCACCGGTTGTGCTTACACCGCACAGCGGCGAGATGGCGCGGCTTTGCGAAAAGCGTATTGCGGAAGTTGAGGCGGACAGAATCGGTTGTGCGCAGCAGTTTGCAAAAACGTATGGCGTATATGTCGTGCTGAAGGGCGCGTGCACGGTAATTGCGTCACCGGACGGAAACGTGGCGGTCAATTGCCTTGCGGGCAACAGCGGTATGGCAACTGCGGGTAGCGGCGATGTGCTTTCCGGCATTTGCGCGGCTTTGCTTGCGCGTATACCGGACGTATATGCTGCAATACAGGCAGCGGTATATATTCATGCGCTGGCAGGCGACCTGGCGGCGGCAGACAAGGGTGAAGACGGTATGATTGCCGGCGATATGCTGCAGATGCTACCCTATGCGATTAAAAAGCTCCGCTTGACGGAGCAGTCAGAAAGGTTATGAAACTATGAAAAATATGCAGACCTACCGCAGTTGGGCGGAAATTGATCTGGATGCATTGGCGTATAATATGCGCAGCATTCGTAAGGCAACGGATGAACATGCAAAAATTATGGCGGTAATTAAAGCCAACGCCTATGGACACGGTGCGCTGGAAGCTTATCGTGTTTTGCGGGAAAACGGAGCGGATTGCTTTGCAATCGCAACCCTGCAGGAGGCGATTGCGCTACGTGAGGGTGGTGCAACGGAGCCGATGCTGATTTTGGGCTATGTTCCGGCGGAAACGACAGAGGCGTTGCTGCAATACGATGTTATGGCAACCGTTTTCGATTTACAGACGGCGCGTGAGATGGCAGCGACTGCAAAAGCGGTCGGCAAGCGTTTGTCCGTGCATATTAAACTGGATACCGGTATGAGCCGTATCGGATTTCCGGCAGTGGTGACTGCACAGGAGCAAACCGTTGCGCAGATTGAAGAAATCAGTAAAATGGACGGCATTCAAATTGATGGAATATTCAGCCATTTTTCCTGCTCTGACACGGATGCTGCGTATACAAACCTGCAATATGAACGCTTTATGCAGGTGTGCGATGCGCTTGATGCGCGCCGCGTGCATTACGGACTGCGCCATATATGCAACAGTGCGGGGATTGTTCTTGAAAAGGAGAAGCATTTGGATCTGGTGCGCCCGGGCATTATCCTGTACGGTCTGCATCCGGACGCATCCACACACGGTAAGATTGACTTAAAGCCGGTGATGAGCTGGCATGCACATATTACACATATTAAAGACATCAGGAAGGGAACACCGGTCAGCTACGGCAATACATACATCGCGCCGCAGGATATGCGCATCGGCACAGTCGGTGTCGGCTATGCAGACGGCTATGCACGCATTATGAGCGGCAAAGCGGAGATGCTTGTTGCCGGACAGCGTGTAAAACAAATAGGCAGAATTTGTATGGATCAATGTATGATTGACCTTACAAATGTCCATACTATTCATGTCGGCGATGAAGTGGTGCTGATGGGAGAGGAGATTGGCGCAGATGTTTTGGCGCAGCTGCAGGATACAATCAATTATGAGGTGGTTTGTGACGTTGGTGCACGCGTAACGCGCGTGTATAAAAAGGCATAAATTTCTATTGACATCGGTAAAATTGGCGTATATAATTACGGTATATAGAGTAGGTATATACTGATGGAGTATATCTGCCGACTGCATAAGCAGAATGGGGGTTGATGCCGATGGCACAAAATAAGAAAATATTGCTGAGCTTATCTGAAGCGCTGGCGGAAGAAGTGGACGCGCTTGCAGCGCAAAGCGGTGTGAGTCGGACGGATTTAATCCGTACGGCGACGGCAACGTATGTGGCGCAGGAGAAAAGGCGTTATTTGCGCGAGCAGCTGAAGGAAGGCTATGTGCAGATGGGCGACATTAATCTGGCGTTGGCGGAAATGTGTTTCGAGGCAGATACTGCGGCTTGGGAAAAAAGCGAGGAAAATTTATCGGAGTGTGAATAAACAGTGATCGTTAAAAGAGGCGACATTTTTTATGCAGATTTAAGTCCGGTCATCGGCTCGGAGCAGGGCGGTATTCGTCCGGTGCTGATTATTCAAAATGATGTAGGCAATAAATACAGTCCTACGGTGATTGCGGCGGCGATTACTTCCCGGATTAACAAAGCGAAGATGCCGACGCATATTGAAATCAGCGCAAATGAGTTTGGTTTAGGTAAGGATTCGGTCATTTTGTTAGAACAGGTCAGAACGATTGATAAACGGCGGCTGAAAGAGAAAATCGGCGCGTTGGACGATGTGCGCATGGCGGCGGTCGGACGAGCGATTGAAATCAGCTTCGGGCTGACAGAGATTTAGGAGGGTGTGAATATGAAAAAGAAAAGTCTGATTCTTTTGTGTGCGTTTTTGAGCTTTGCATTGGTTACCGTAATTGCATTTGCGGCCAATCCGGGGACGGAGGCAGATCCGCTCATCAGCAAAAGCTATATTGAAAGTGTGCTTAAGCCGGAGATTTATGCCTACATAGACGCGCAGGCTCAAAAGGGCTTTACGGTAGTAAATGTTGATGCAGGTAAAACAGTCATCGGTGATGCCGGCACGGAAATGATTTTGCGTATGGGGCAGGCGGAGATTATCGGCTCGGACCGTGGTGGTCTTGCAGACGTCACGCAGGGGATCGATCTTTCTGATGGCGCGGCAGCACCTCCAAATCATATGCTGATTGTTCCGCTCGGGGACGGACGCGGTGTAAAGATTGACAAAGCGACGGATGCAATTCTGATGATTAAGGGCG
>JAZSGM010000109.1:0-10436 GCA_045532715.1 Clostridia bacterium | reverse complement strand
TGCCGCCGGCATTGCCGCGCTCTGCATCCGAATTCTCTCTTTTTATGCTGATTATGGGATTGAGTTTCTTCGCTGATTGCAATAATAAAAAAGGTGAATTCGGCGCATAGCTTTGTTAAACCCTACGGCCCATACAAGGCGTACTATGCCGCCGGCATTGCCGCGCTCTGCATCCGAATTCCCTCTTTTTATGCTGATTATAGGATTGAGTTTCTTCACTGATTACAATAATAAAAAAGGTGAATTCGGCGCATAGCTTTGTTAAACCCGACGGCCCATACAGGGAGTATTGTGCCGCCGGCATTGCCGCGCTCTGCATCCGAATTCTCTCTTTTTATGCTGATTATGGGATTGAGTTTCTTCGCTGATTACAATAATAAAAAAGGTGAATTCGGCGCATTACTGCGACAAATTCACTTTCACTATTCCTCCTGCTGCTTTTCTTTGCTTTCGTATTTTTTCAAATAAGATTTTAATACCAGATTGATATATTGCGAAAAGGAACGGTCACTTTCTTCTGCCAAATCCCTGATTCTTTCAATAATATCTGCGTCTAAAGTAATACTGACACTTTTCTTTAATGGTTTCATAATATCACCCCACATATTATATAATGCCACAAACAAATAATATATATTGTCATTTATTATAAAATAATATATAATAATATAAAACAATATATTTAGGTGGGGTTTATATGAAAAGAATTTTATATGTTTTGTGTATAATGGCGATGCTGTTTGCATGCGGATGTTCAGTCGTGCATGAAGATACAATGCATACACCGGTGGATACCTTTTTTGCCGGGCTGAATGAAGGAGATTTCGAAAAGTATAAAATGAGTTATCTGCCTGAAACGCTGGAATCCATGGATTTATTCAGATTCGAAGCACAATATATAGATTACAGAAAATCTATGCAGGGTGAACGGGTTATTTATGAAGTTTTAGAAGAGGAAGCTCTGTCCGGAAAGCTGGCGGAGGATGTAAAAAGACTATACTGTGACGAGCGTGGTATAGAATATGAACAGCTCGGGTGTGTGCGCATTCGTTCAAATTTAAAAGGGATGTCACAAAAAGCTTATTGCATTAAAACAAACGGAAAATGGTCAATTTTATCCTGGTTTACCTTAAAAGAATGAAATAAAAGGCTCGTTTAAAGTGGTGTATTCATTTAGCAAAAATCAAATAAGGATGTCCGAATTTATTCGGACATCCTTTGCTTTTATTTCCCCATAGCTTTACTTTTTTCAATGCACTTGCGCATAGCGTCCATAATACAGCCGCGCAGTCCACCTTGCTCCAGTGCCTCGACGGCATCAATTGTTGTACCGCCCGGAGAGCAAACCATATCCTTCAGCTCTCCCGGATGCTTTCCGGTTTCAAGCACCATCTTTGCAGAGCCTAAAACAGCTTGTGCGGCAAATTCATATGCAAGATTACGTGGCATACCGCCCGCAACCGCACCGTCCGCAAGTGCTTCAATAAACATAAATACATATGCCGGACTCCTGCCGCTGACTGCAACGGCGGCATCCATCTGCTTTTCGGAAATGACAGCTGCCTTGCCAAAAGCATTAAACAAATCCAGCGCCATAGCAAGCTCGGATTCGCTGACCGGCGCGGGTGCGTATACCGCTGTCATGCCTTCGCCGACCATTGCAGGGGTATTCGGCATAGTGCGAATTACCTTGGCGTCAAAGCCGAGATGCTTTTTGAGTGCATCTACGGTGATGCCGGGTGCAATGGAAATATACAGGCGTTCCCCGGCGCCGTCCAAAGCAGAAAGCTGCTTTAAGACTGCAGGATAAATGTCCGGTTTGACTGCAACAAGAACGACATCTGCTGATTTGGCAGCCTCGGTATTGTCTGTTGTGACTTTGATACCTGCTGCGGCAAAATCGGCAAGACCTGCCTCAAACTTATCGGAAACACAAATGTTTGCTGCATCAACTTTCTTCGTATTTAAAATACCGAAAACCATAGCGTGCGCCATTTTTCCGCCGCCGATGACTGCAAGTTTCATATTCATTACATCCTTTCTTTGTTCCGGTCCAGACTTCTGTATTGAATTGCTTCAGCGAGATGCTGCACGGTAATATTTTCGCTGCTGTCCAGATCGGCAATCGTGCGTGCAACCTTTAAAATGCCGTGGTGCGCTCTTGCACTTAGCCCCAGGCGATCAAATGCATTCTTCATCAATGTGTGCTCTGCCTCACCGAGGGGACAGAATTTTTCAATCATTGCTGCACTCAGCTGTGCATTGGAATAGACCTTCGGATAATCCTTATATCTGTTTTGCTGAATTTCGCGCGCTGCATCAACACGTTTTTTGATTTCGGCTGAGGTTTCAGCCGTTTTATCACTTTTGAAGGAATCATACGCAACAGGCGCAACACTGACGTGCATATCAATACGGTCCAGAAGCGGTCCGCTGATGCGCCCCATATATTGCTCTACCATACCGGCGGAGCAGGTGCACCGACCGGAAGGATCGCCGTAATAGCCGCATTTGCAAGGGTTCATTGCTGCGACAAACATTACGTTTGAAGCATAATTTACGGTTGCGCTGACGCGTGCGATGGTTACATCGCCGTCCTCTAAGGGTTGGCGCAAAACTTCCAGCGCCGTTTTATTAAATTCCGGCAGCTCGTCCAAAAACAGAACGCCGTTGTGTGCAAGGCTGATTTCGCCCGGGCGCGGGATACGTCCACCGCCTGCAAGCCCGATTGCGGAAATCGTATGGTGCGGACTGCGGAATGGTCTGCGCGTAACAAGCGGCTTATCCGAAGGCAGAATGCCTGCTACGGAGTGTATTTTAGTTACTTCAAGCGCTTCTTCAAAGGTCATGTCCGGCAGAATGGTCGGAATTCGCTTTGCAAGCATCGTCTTACCACTACCGGGGGTACCGATCATCAGAATGTTGTGATTGCCTGCGGCGGCAATTTCGAGCGCGCGTTTGACGCCCTCCTGCCCCTTCACATCCGAAAAATCGGGTTCGTGTTCAGCGCTGTAACGGAAAATACCCTCTAAATCCACAACGGTTTTTTCTATAGGCGTTTCTCCTTCAAAATGGGCTTTCAGTTCGTGAAGCGTACGCACACCATACACCTCAACGCCCTCAGCCACAGCGGCTTCGGATGCGTTTATATATGGTACAAAAACACGCTTAATGCCCTGTTCGCGCGCGGTAAGCACCATTGGCAATATACCGGCAACAGGTCGCACGGCGCCGTCTAAGGAAAGCTCACCGAAAAACATACTTTCCTCGGGGTTGCCGATGTTCAGCTGCCCTGTGGCGGATAAATACGCAACGCTGATGGGTAAATCATATACGCTGCCTTCTTTTTTGATGTCAGCCGGCGCAAGATTCATAATCACGCGTTTCGGCAGCATTTCAAAGCCGCTGTTTTTTACTGCAGCACGGACGCGCTCCCGCGCCTCTTTGACAGCAGCATCCGGCAAGCCGACAATATCAAAAGCAGGTAAACCGCCCGAAATATCAATTTCAATTTCAACAACAAACCCTTCCAGACCTTCCAGCCCGGCGGATTTCACTTTTGCGATCATTGCACCATCCCCTAATGCACTCTTTGGAAATATTATACACCATTTGAAGCAGAATTTACAACTAAATCTGTAAAATATGTAATTTTTTCCTGTGCACACATATATATAAAACAAAGGAGGGACAAAGTATGCTTGGTGCGATTGTTGGATTTGCAGAAAAAAACCGGCTGTTCCCAGCGAAGTACCGCATTTTGCAGCAGGAAATTAAATTGCCTGTTGATGATGCAAAATGCATCGTGTTCTTGTTGCCGTGTACGGCGGAGGCATTTGAAGGGCTGTCGCCGGTTGTACAGGAAAAAATGCTTTCGCGCCTGAAACGCACAATGGAAAAAGCCGGTGTGGTGTGTGTATATGCCGTGCGCCGCTTGCGCGATAAAATCAGCGGTAAATTTTACATGCCGGACGGAAGGCGTATATTTTGTGCTTTTGCAGGACAAATAATAGAAAGACATTGCAAAACATTTTCACTTGCGCCGGACACAACGCGTGTGTGCATTTATGAAAATCCGTATTCAGCCGCCGGGGCAACAGCGGCGCAGTATATGGCAATGCACACAAAGCAGTTGTTTCTGGTTTCGCCGGATGTGCGCGGGGCAGCACAGGTTGCCGCAAAGCTGCTGGATGAATTCGGACTTGCTGCCGGTGCATCTCAAAACGAAAAGCTTTTAAATACTGCGGACATCGTACTTTTGCTCTCTGCGCCGAGTGCAGAGGTTTTAAGCACGGGACTGGTTCTGGATTTTTCCGGTAAGTATCCGTATCGCGCGTGTCGGGATACTTATTTTGAACCGGCATTCGGATTTGCGCCGCTTTTTCATTATCTGGAGCGGGCAGACTGCCGAAGTGCGGAATTTATGCTGTCTTGCTGCGGCTATGATACAGAGAATATTCATCAAAATCTGGATGCAATCGGCTGGAAACCGAAAAAAGCTTGACAATATAAAAAAGAATGGTATAATAAAAGAAGTGTCAAAATCCACAAGAATTAGAGTAAATTGACTTTCGCGTTTGTAACATTTGACTGCGGATTTGGAAATAATAATTGGAGGCTATATAAATGGCAGAGGCAAAAGAGCTGTTAATGACAGCGGAGGGTTTGGCAAAGCTTGAGGCTGAACTCGACGAACTCAAATTGGTGCGCCGCAAAGAAGTGGCGGAAAAAATCAAGCAAGCACTTGCTTTTGGTGATCTTTCGGAAAATTCGGAATATGATGAAGCAAAAAATGAGCAGGCACAGGTTGAAGCACGAATCGCACAGCTGGAAGGTATGCTGAAAATTGCGCGCGTTGTAGACGAAGGCGAAATTGATACCGAGGCAGTTGGTGTCGGTGCCAAGGTAAAGCTGCTTGATGTGGAGTTTGAAGAAGAAGAGGAGTACAGCATTGTCGGTCCGACAGAGGCAAATCCGTCGGAGAACAAGCTTTCTTACGAATCTCCGGTTGGCAAAGCGCTGATAGGCAAGAAGGTTGGCGAAACCGTAGATGTTCAGACACCGGGCGGTGTGGTACAGTTTAAGATTTTAGAGATTACAAGAGCATAAGAAAAAGCGACTTCATATAGATAGATGAAGTCGCTTTTTACATTCTTAATCGCCAAAGGAAACGCCCATACTTTTGGCAACGGCAATCATCTGATGATCTGCCGGAACAAATTTTGTAATGCCGGCAATGTCCTTTAAAGCGTTGTGTGTGATGCGGTTGTTGACCATAGCCACACTTACGCCGTAGATTTCTTTTTCAATCAGCTCTGCAGCATATGCACCGAACTGTGTTGCCAGAACGCGGTCATAGGCAGAAGGACTGCCGCCGCGCACAATATGCCCGGAGAGAACAACGCGTGTTTCGTAGGTGGAACGCTTTGCAATTTCGTCTGCAATTTGCTGTGTCGCAGTTTTATAGCCGAGCTCGGCGCGGGCAAGCGCGCGTTGCTTTTTCTTGAGCTTGGCTTCTTCTTTTGACATCGCACCTTCGGCAACCGCAATAATGGAGAAGGCCCTTCCCTTTTCGGCGCGTCGGTCAATCGCGCTTAAAACGTGCTCAATTTCATAAGGGATTTCCGGAATGAGGATAATATCTGCGCCGCCTGCAACGGCAGAGTAGAGCGTCAGCCAACCGGCTTTGTTGCCCATAATTTCTACGAGCATTACGCGACGGTGGCTCGAAGCGGTGGTATGAATTTTATCAATCACATCCGTTGCGGTATCCACAGCGGTATGAAAGCCGAAGGTTACATCCGTGCCGAAAATATCATTGTCGATTGTTTTTGGCAGACCGATGATGTTCAGTCCTTCGTTTGCAAGCAGATTTGCCGTTTTATGCGTACCGTTGCCACCGAGGGTCAATAAGCAGTCTAACTTCATTTCCTTATAATTTTTTTTCATGGCGGCAACCTTGTCAACGTTGTCTTCGCCGATGACCTGCATTTTGGAATACGGCGTGCGCGAGGTACCGAGAATGGTACCGCCGACGGTCAAAATGCCCGAAAAATCTGCAGGCTTCATTTTATGGTACTCGCCGTATATCAAACCGTGGTAGCCGTCTTCGATGCCGATGATTTCCGCCTCGTTGCCCATTTTTTCATATACGGCTTTCGCAACACCACGTATGGTGGCGTTCAGGCCGGGGCAGTCGCCGCCGCTGGTGAGAATGCCAATTCTTTTTTTCAAAAAAATCACGCTCCTTATATGCATCATCATAGATTTTTCTTGTATTTTATGATATTATTGTATATTATATATGTAGTGGAAATCAATAGTTTTTCAAAATTTTTGTAAGGGTGCAGAACGTATGGGTGAAAATAAGAAAATATACATCAACCGTGAACTGAGCTGGCTTCGGTTTAATGAGCGTGTGCTGGAGGAGGCAGAGGATGTGTCTTTGCCTTTATTGGAGCGGTTGAAATTCGTTTCCATTTTCGGCACGAATCTGGACGAGTTTTTTATGGTCCGCTTCGGCAGCCTGCATGACCAGGACAGAGCAAAGCCGAAACTGACGGACAATAAGAGCGGTATGACTGCGCGAGAGCAGTTGGATGCGATTTGCGAAACACTTCCTCCGCTGCTGAAGCGCAAGGACAAGGCGTTTAAATCTATTATGAAGTCGCTTGCGGACGCAGGTGTTCGCAAGGTGGATTTTTCGAGAATATCGCAAACGGATGAAGGGCTTTTACAAAAGTATTTCCGCCGTTCGATTCTGGGATTTTTGTCACCGCAGATTGTCAGCGACAAGCATAGCTTTCCGTTTTTGAAAAACAATGCGACCTATGTCGCTGTACAGTTGAAGACAAAATCCGGAGATTTAAAGGTCGGTATCGTGCCGGTTGAGGATATGGAGCGCTTGCACTTTGTGCATATGAAGAGCGGTTCTTATTTTGCCTTGACGGAGGAACTGATATACCAATTTGCAGATATTATTTTTTCGGGCTATACCTTTGTGGATCGTTATTTGATCCGCGTAACGCGCAATGCGGATATTGATATGGCTGAAGCAAGCTTTGATGAGGATTTGAACTGGCGTGATATTATGAGTGAGCTTTTGCGGCGCAGGAAGCGTCTTGCTGCCGTGCGTTTGCAGACGAACAAGCCGCTTAGTGAGCGTTTGCGCAAGTTCTTTGCCAAAAACCTGAATCTGAGGAAAAATCAGATATTTACGGAAAAATCCCCATTTGATGTCACATTTGCATTCCGGTTGGAAAATGTATTCCGCAAGAAAAAACCGGAGCTGCTTCATGCGCCCTTGCAGCCACTTTATCCGGAGGATATTGACCATGAAATTCCGATACACATACAGGCGCAGAAACGGGATTTGTTGTTGAGCTATCCGTTCCAGTCCATTCGTCCGTTTGTGCGTTTGCTGGAGGAAGCGGCGAGTGATCCGGATACGGTCAGCATTAAAATCACCCTCTACCGCGTGGCGTCAAATTCACAGATTTTAGCCGCGCTTTTAAAGGCGGTTGAAAACGGAAAAGATGTGACGGCTGTTTTGGAGCTGCGTGCGCGCTTTGACGAGCAGAATAATATTGATTGGTCGCGACAGCTGGAGGCTGCCGGTTGTAACATTCAGTACGGGCTTGAGGACTATAAGGTACATTCGAAAATTCTGCTGATTACGCGCAGGAACGGTGACGGTTATGCGTATACAACGCAGATCGGTACGGGAAATTACAACGAAAAAACTGCGGAGCAATATACCGATCTTTGCATGATTACGGCAAATCGGGAAATTGCGCTTGAGGTAAAGAGTGTGTTTGACCATCTTGCCATCGGTGAAGTGGTGGAGCGAACGGACAAGCTGCTTGTTGCACCGCATTGTATGCTGCCGCAGCTGCTTGAAAAAATAGATGCGCAGATTTGCCGTGCCCTTTTCGGTCAACCGGCGAAAATCGTGATTAAATGTAATTCTGTAACGGATAAAAAGCTGATGGATAAACTGATAGAAGCATCGCGGGCAGGCGTGCAAATCAAAATGTTTGTGCGGGGCATCTGCTGTTTTAAAGCGGGCGTTCCGGGCTTCAGTGAACATATTACCGTTAAGAGTATTGTCGGCAGGTATTTGGAGCATTCGCGCATCTATGTGTTCGGTGAGGGCGAAGAATGCGAGATTTATATTTCTTCTGCGGACTTTATGACGCGTAACACGCAAAACCGCGTAGAGGTTGCCGTGCCGGTAACGGATAGTACATGCAAAAATACCATTCTGGAGATGCTGGAGATTTTAGATCGGGATAATGTTAAGACACGAGTGATGCAGCCGGATGGGACGTATGTGCGTTATGAAAACGGACTGCCGCCGCTCGACAGTCAGCTTTACTTTTTTGAAAAATTCGGCGGGCAGCCGGCAAGCGTGCTGACCGTGAAAAATGAAGCAGAAAATATGGTGGAGCTGGATACGTATGCAGATGAGGATGTCCCGGAGCAGAAAGCACATAAAAAACGCCCGATGATAGAAGAGGCAGAGCGCAAGGCGCTTGTGCAGGACTTGGCGGATTTGAAGGCGGCGGAGCAGGAAAAAGCGATAAAACGGTCATTCCCGCTCTGGGCAAAAATTTTAATTGGAATTGCGGTTGGAGGCAGCATATGCGCAGCAGTGATTTATTATGTCATCGTACACCTCGGCTGGACCTTCTGGTCGATTTAACAAAAGAATACAAAACGGTTGCAGATATCGGTTGCGATCATGCGTACCTGTCTATCCTTCTGGCGCGGTGCGGTGTGCACGTAATTGCATCGGATGTCGCGCAGGGGCCGTGTGAAAAAGCAATGGAAAACATCCGGCGCTTTGGTTTTGAGGGTACAATTGATTTGCGCCTCGGGGACGGATTGCTGACCCTTTCTAAAGGCGAGGCAGATGCGGTTGTAATTGCCGGGATGGGCGGTCTTGTGATTGCGGATATCCTGGCGGCGGGCAGACATTTGCTTCGGGCAGACACGCGGCTTTTTCTGCAGCCGATGCGTGCCGACGAGGAACTGAGAAAGTTTTTATACGAAAATGGCTTTGAAATTCTAAACGAGCATCTGGTGCGTGAGCAACGGCGTATTTACACCGTGCTGGAGGTGCAAATCGGCAGTGTGGAACAGTTTTCGTCCTTTGACTGTGCATTTTCTCCGGCACTGCGCCAATCCGCAGAACCGCTATTTTTCGATTATTTTTCTTGGAAAAAGCGCATCCTGGAAGGTATTATTCAAGAAACTGCGCAGGCGGAGAATGCGGAATTGAATCGTGAATTTACGGAAAAACTGCAAGCATATATCACATTTGAAGGAGAGATTGGCAATGAAATGTAAAGAAATTGTTTCGGTTATAGAGCAGGCGGCGCCGAGAGGAATTGCGTACAGTCGCGATAATGTCGGTTTTTTGTGCGGCGATGCCGAGTGTGAGGTTACCGGTGTCCTGTTGACGCTGGATCTGGATGCTGGTGTAGTAGAGGAAGCGAAGCGTCTCGGAGCAAATCTGATCATCGGACATCACCCGATTATGTACCGCGGCACAAAAACCCTGACGGTAGAGTCGCCGGAAACGCGTGCGATTGAAAAGCTGTTTCAGTATGGAATCACATACTATGCGGCGCACACAAATCTGGACATTGCCAAAGGCGGACTCAATGATTTATTAGCTGAAAAGCTTGGACTTACGGAAACGGAAGCGGTGGAAGCGGTAGAGGTGCCGGGGGAAGGTATTGGCAGAATCGGTTATGTGCCGGAGCAGACGGCATATGCATTTGCGCAGCATGCCAAGCACGTGCTTGGTGCAGAGGGTGCCCGGTTTTGCGGCGATCGTGAAAAACGGATTTCGCGTGTAGCAGTAAATACCGGAGGCGGTGCTTCGCTTTGCGAGTCGGCGGCTATGCTTGGCGCAGAGCTTTTCCTGAGTGGCGATTTTTCTTATCCGCAGATGCGCGAATATGCCGCGCGCGGAATGTGCATATTGGATATTGACCATTATACAACAGAGATTATTTGTCGGGAATTGTTCGAAAAAATGCTGGAAAAGGCGCTCGGCAACAATTGTCCTCCGTTGTATTTGTCGGAAGAAAACAAAAATGTTATGTCATTTATTTGACGTAAAAAAACGATGTTCGCAAACATCGTTTTTTTAATTGCGTATTTACGGTCAGCATGCATTTGCTGCCACCATTTGCACCTTTGGTTCGCAAGCGGTTGCAGGAATCTGTTGTCCTGCAAGCAGATCCTCCACAATGCCTGCAAGCGAAACCGGGAAGGTTGCATCCTTGGCTAAAAGCGCGGCAAAATCCTCAGCCTGTGCTCTTTCGGTAAAAAGAAAGCTTGCGCGCGAGGCTTCGATTTGCAGGCGGCTGCGCATCACAATCTCTACACCATAGGATATGACGCTGATGCGGTCGCCGATTGGC
>JAZSGM010000320.1:0-1845 GCA_045532715.1 Clostridia bacterium | reverse complement strand
AACAAATTCTTTTCCATCTCATTTGCCCCCTTCCTGCGTTGCAAGCTTTTCCAACGCAAGGTACGCCGGATACATTGCTGTATAGTTCACAAGCGCATAGCCGAGCGACGCCGGCAGCACACAAAACGCACGGACCGCCTCCGCAATCTCCGGCTCCACAATCACCTTTGTCATATCTGCCCCGGCATACTGCAAACGCAGATACACATCATAACAGCGCGTACCGCTCAAAACAAAACGCCCGATGTCACACTGCAAAAGACTTTCAAAATCCACATCCCAGATCCAGGACACGTCCTCACCGTCGCCGGCGGCATCATTAATGGCAACAAGCACGTCCTTTTCTCGCATATCGTTTAACACCGTCATCACCGACTGGTTAAAGCCGGTCGGATTTTTGGATAAAATCAGATACGCCGTCTTGCCCGCAACCGCAAATTTACTCATACGCCCCGGCTCCGGCTTCTGCGCATTCAGCACAGCGGCGCTCACCGCATCCGCCACGCCGATGTGGCGCATCGTTGTCACTGTCATTAAGAGATTATACACATTATAAATGCCGGTAATCGGTGTTGTAATCTGCATTTCGTCAATCCGAAAACGCAGGCTGCCTTCCGCGAGTGAAACCTCACTTGCCAAAACCGTTGCCGGCGGATTGGCGTAGCCGCATTTTTCGCAACGGTAGCTGCCGATTTTATCATAACAGTAATACTGATACTGCAACGGTGCACCGCAAAGCGCACAGGTATGTCCGTCATGCTTTTCCGCACAACGGCGCAGCTTCAATTCCTCGGCAATGCCGTAGTATACCGCTTTTCTTCCCCTGCCGAAAGTCGAGGTCAGCGGATCATCCGCATTTAAAATATAGGTTGCCTCCGGGCAAATCGCAAAAGCCTCGGCAAGTAGCTTCGCCGTCGCATCTACCTCACCGTAACGGTCGAGCTGATCACGGAAAAGATTCGTCACCACAACCACATCCGGCGTAAATTCCCGGAAGGCATAGCGCAAATATGCCTCGTCAATTTCAAAGCAGGCACAGTCCGCGCGCAAGCTTCCCGTACAGGAAGCAGCATCTGCAAATGCTGCTGCAATACCGGTCAGCATATTGGCACCACCGCCGTTGCATACGCACGTTTTACCCGCCTTCGTAAGGCAGGCATTGATTAAATTGTTCGTTGTTGTCTTGCCGTTTGTTCCACAGGTAACAATAATTTCACCGCGAACGCGCTTTGCCATTGCAGATATAAAATCCGGGCAAATTTTACACGCAACCTTGCCCGGCAAGGTCGTTGCGCGCGAACCGATGAACCGACACGCGATTTTTGCAAGCTTAGCGGCACATACGGCTGCTGCCAATCGAATTTGCATAAAGAAACCTTCTTCTGTTTATAATTATTTTTATTTTATCACAAATTTCGTTTTGTGTACATAAGTTTTATGATTTTTTAGTTTCAAGCGGTCACAAATGAAAACTCGTGTTGCAGGACAATGGTTCAGCATTGAAGCAAAACCAACTCTACGCTGCGGCGCAGATAGATTATTCACCCTTCGATGTGAATTGCCGGCGGGCAGCAAGGTGAGCTTATGGAAATTGCATCCTCTATCGCCCCGCTTTAATAGCTGCAAAAAAGCAAAATGGGTGCACCCAGGGCGTGCACCCATTTTAGCAAATTAATATTACAGTTCTATTCTTCCGTTCTCTTTTTCAAACTCTGCAATTCTCTTTTTAATCATTTGTTCAAGCTCTTTGTTTTTCGTCCTTCCCTCATATGTTGCAATATACCCAAGCTTTTCAAGCAACAACCTATCTACTCTTAATGTATATCTTGCCAAGTCGGATCGTAG
>JAZSGM010000191.1:0-4543 GCA_045532715.1 Clostridia bacterium | reverse complement strand
ACTGTGTGAAGGTGAACGGCAAGCACGTTAAAGAAGGCTTTAAAATCAACGAAGGCGACGAAATTCGTTTCTATATTAAAGATGAATTCTTTGAACAAAAAGATACTGACAGCGCATTTTTAAGTTTAAAGCCGCATCTGGACATTGTATATGAGGATGAAAATATTCTTTTAGCGAACAAGCCTGTCGGTATGGTCGTACATGAAGACGAATCCGGTACGCCAAACACTTTGATTGCACATATTCAGTCCTATCTGTATCAAAAGGGCGAATACAAGCCCGAAAACGAACAGACCTTTGCGCCCGCGCTTTGCAACCGCATCGACCGCAACACCTCCGGCATTGTTATCTGCGCAAAAAACGCAGAGTCCCTTCGTATACTGAATCAAAAAATCAAAGACCGCGAATTGACCAAAATGTACCTTTGTCTCGCTTTCGGCAAATTCGACAAAAAAAGCGCTGTATTAGAAGGCTTTTTAAAGAAAGATGAGCGCACAAAAACAGTTTTCGTCACAGACAAAAGGGCCGCTGACGCAAAGCAAATACGCACAAAATATACCGTGCTCGGTTATAAAGACGGCGTATCTTTAGTCGAGGTAGACTTGCTTACAGGCAGAACACATCAGATTCGCGCACATTTAGCACATATCGGACATCCACTCGTCGGCGACGGCAAGTACGGCAAAAACGCAGACAACAAAAAGGCAAACAGAAAGCATCAGGCACTTTGTTCTTACAAGCTCACCTTTCATTTCACAACCGACGCCGGTATCTTAAACTATTTAAACCACAAAACCTTCTCCGTGAAAAATGTTGATTTCGCGGTAGAATTTCAAAAAAAATAAAGGATGCAATTGCATCCTTATTTTTTATTTATTTTCTTGCTATGCCGCTCTGTTTTGCAGCCTCAGCAACTGCAGCAGCAACCGTTTTGCCGACTCTTTCGTCAAACGCTGCAGGCAGTATATACTCTGCATTGAGCTCCGCATCGGAAACAAGGCTTGCAATAGCGTGTGATGCCGCCATTTTCATTTCATCATTAATATCGCTTGCGCGTACATCAAGCGCCCCTCTGAAAATTCCCGGAAACGCCAAAACATTGTTAATCTGGTTCGGATAGTCAGAACGGCCCGTACCAACAACAGCTGCGCCGCCCTCTTTTGCAAGATCAGGTAAAATTTCCGGTTCCGGATTTGCCATTGGGAACACAATCGCCCCCTCAGCCATTGAAGCAACCATTTCCTTTGATACGATATTCGGCGCCGACACGCCGATAAACACATCCGCGCCGCGCATTGCATCCGCAAGATTACCCTGTAATTTATCTTTATTCGTAATCTTAGCAAGCGCCTGATGTGCTTCACTTAAACCATCCATTCCCTCGCAGATAATACCGAAGCGGTCAACCATCACAAGATTCTTCACGCCAAGCTTCATCAAATGCATACCGATTGCCGTACCCGCACTGCCGGCACCGTTGATAACAACGCGCACCTTGCCGATGTCCTTTTTCACAAGCTTGAGCGCATTCAAAAACGCTGCTGCAACCACAATCGCCGTTCCGTGCTGATCATCATGAAAAACCGGAATATCACAAATCTCTTTAAGTCTTCTCTCCACCTCAAAGCAACGCGGCGCAGCGATATCCTCTAAATTAATGCCGCCGAAGCTGCCGGAAAGCAAATAAATCGTACGAACGAGTTCATCTACATCCTGCGTTTTAATGCAGAGCGGGAACGCATCTACATCTGCAAATTCCTTAAACAGTGCACACTTGCCTTCCATAACCGGCATACCGGCCTCCGGACCGATATCCCCAAGTCCGAGCACAGCCGAACCGTCAGTAATTACTGCAACCAAATTATGGCGGCGTGTCAATTCATATGATTTATTTATATCTTTTTCTATTTCAAGACATGGCGCAGCAACACCGGGTGTATATGCCAAAGATAAATCTTCCCTGCTCTTAATTGGTGTTCTGGATACAACCTCAATTTTCCCCTGCCACGCAGCGTGTTTTTTTAATGCTTCCTGTTTAATGTCCATTCCGTATTCTCCAATCTGTTAATTTTGTATTACTATATCATACTCCTTCCCTTTTGGCAATATAAACTTGAACATTCCCGCTTAAAAAGTTCACGCAAGCTCCATTGCGATTCTGTTCCAGAATCAAAAAAGCAAAGCGAAAAATTCGCTTTGCTTAAATTATGCTTTTAAGAATGCTTCAAGTCTGTCTAAGCCCTTTTCGATGTTGACCATACTGGTCGCATACGACCAGCGCACATAGTCGTCTGCTGCAAAACCGCTACCCGGGACAACCGCAACAAGCGCTTTGTCCAAAAACGCATTTGCAAAATCATCGGAGGTTTCGATTTTAATGCCACCGAGCGTTCTGCCTTTGAGTTTGGAAATATTCATCATCACATAGAAGGCACCCTTCGGTTCTCTGCAGGATACACCCTCAATGCCGTTAATGCGCTCCACCATATACTTGCGTCTTTCGTCAAAAGCGCCCTTCATTTCCCAAATATCATCCATCGGACCATCTAAAGCCGCAACTGCAGCAATCTGCGCAATCGAGTTCGGGTTGGAGGTTGCATGACTCTGGATATTGCTCATCGCCTTTGCAAGTGCAGCCTCGCAAGCGATATAGCCAATTCTCCAGCCGGTCATTGCATAGGTTTTAGACACGCCGTTTACAATAATTGTTCTTTTCTTAATCTCATCACCGAGCGCCGCAATACTCGTCGGAAAATCACCATATACAAGATGCTCGTAAATTTCGTCGGAAATCACGTAAATATCGTGGCGAACAGCAACATCGGCAATCGCCTCAAGTTCAGCCTTCGAATACACCATACCGGTCGGGTTGCTCGGCGTATTCAGCACAAGCGCACGTGTCTTCGGTGTAATTGCAGCTTCAAGCTCTGCAGCCGTGAACTTAAAATCATTTTCTTCCAACGTCATCAGGGCAACCGGTACACCGTCTGCCATTTTTACCATTTCCGGATAACTCACCCAATACGGCGCAGGAATAATAACCTCATCTCCCGGGTTGCAAATGGCATTAAATATATTCATAAGTGAATGCTTTGCTCCGTTGGAAACCACAATATTCTCCGGCAAATATTCCAAACCGTTGTCACGCGCAAACTTGCGGCAAATCGCTTGCTTCAGTTCCAGTGTGCCGGAAGCAGGCGTATACTTTGTCTTACCTGCCAAAATCGCTTCTATCGCCGCATCCTTAATATGCTGCGGTGTATCAAAATCAGGTTCACCGGCACCAAAAGCTACAACATCAATCCCTTGTGCTTTCATCGCCTTCGCCTTAGAATCAATCGCCAATGTGGACGACGGACTTACACGTGCCGCCTTCTCTGCTATAAAACTCATTTCAAAACCTCCGTTTTTGCATCATTGAAATGCAAAAATTTCATTTTCACTCTTAATCCTCAAGTATTTTACCACGGTTTTGCAAGATTTGCAAGCTAAAAATGCAAAAATTTATTTTTTTATAACAGATACATACCCAACGTCATGATTCCGAGGTTATTTTTGTATATTTCGTCAAATTGTGACAGCGGAACCGGACTTTGACCGATGCCGACTTCAATCGTATATCCCGGTCGATTATACTCCTGAATGAACCAATCCTTATACCCTGCCGCACCGGACGCCATTGGCGTTGTTTCCAACGGATAGCCACTCGCCTCCGAAAACGCTTCAGCGATTTCACGTGAACGCGGTGGCATAAATTCGTCAAACTTCCAATAAATCACTTCCCCTTGCGTATGAAACGAAATCGTAAGCTGAAAATCATTTTTCAGTGTCAGCTGCTGCATCGCAATGCTTTCCGGCTCCGATAGGGGCTTTTCTCCGACATAGTCCCGTGGTGCAGGCTGATTATACCCCTGTTCAAACTTAATTTGCTTTGCTCTTTGCCACTGTGCGGGATAATTCAAATTCAAATCCACGCCCGCAACATTTGCTTTCCAGCCGGACGGAAACGGAATCGCAGGAAAGCGCGATGCAATTTCAATCGCATTTTCCAAAACGTCACCATTTATAACACCGTTCACCAAATCCACGCCATCTGCATCCACCATTGGAATTACCGTAAGTCTTGTTTTAAAATACAACGCAAGTGCATTATAAGAATAGATTTCATCTGCGCTCAGAATTGCATTTGCGTACGCTTCCAAAAACTTCAGCACTAACGGCGTTGTAATCCATTCATTTGCATGGTGCGCCGCATTATACATCAGTTGCACATCCCCTGCACCGATTGCAATCCCGTAAATATTTTTTCCCATTCTTGTTTGTCCGACAGAGGTAATGTCTGCAAACGGATAGCGTACGCGAAAACCCTCAACCAGCAAAGACAGATAGTAATATGTATAATGTATATTTGTTGCTACAAGCGTAAAACCGAGCGGCACATAAATTTCCGAGCCCGCAGTCAGGTTTCCCGGTTCTATTCCCGGATTGGCACTCCGGATTGCAGCTACTGTCGTGCCAAAACGCCTTGCAAGCAAATAATAGC
>JAZSGM010000244.1:0-4338 GCA_045532715.1 Clostridia bacterium | reverse complement strand
TACCGGAGATATGGGCAAGTATCTCGTGCCCGTTCTCAAGCTCAACCTTAAACATTGCATTCGGTAATGCTTCAACCACGGTACCTTCAATTTCAATCATATCAGCTTTTGCCACGGATAAAGCCCCCTCTCACTGTTCTTGATTTTCGCGAAACTCGCTGATTGCTCGACGAATTTCGTTGTTGGTTACCTTTTCGTTTGCACACAGCTTTTCTTGTATCAGCTGCGATACCGTTTTTGTAACCGTCATATGCTTTAATTTCTTCTTTTTTGGTTTGTCGCACTTGCGCGTCTTACCATCGCAGATGTAGGCATACTCGCCCTCGCAGGCAACGACGACGAAGTAGTCGCCCTTGTCGCGCCCCGCTTTGGAAAACACGATGGAACCTAAACCAATGTCCAAAAAAATCACCTCAATAAATGTCCGCGTGTTACTTGGTCAGGATTTCACACTCGCCATCCGTAATTAAGATCGTGTGTTCATAATGTGCCGATAAAGAGCCGTCGTCCGTGTATACGGTCCAATCATTGTCCGCATCCACATACACGCCGTAATCACCGGCATTGACCATCGGTTCAACCGCGATTGTCATTCCGGAAAGCAGACGAATGCCGCGTCCCGGCTTACCGTAGTTGAGTACGCTCGGCTCCTCGTGGAGCTTTGCGCCGATGCCGTGACCTGTGTAATCACGCACCACGCTGTAACCGTGTGCCTCGACATATCCCTGGATTGCCGCAGAAATATCCGAAAGACGGTTGCCGCGCTTTGCAAATGCTACGCCTTCATAAAAGCTTTGCTTTGTTACATCAATCAGCTTCTGCGCTGCATCGCTGATTTTTCCGACCGGAAATGTCTTTGCGCTGTCCCCGTGATAGCCGTGGTAGCACGCGCCGATGTCGATGCTGACGATGTCACCCTCGCATAAGCGTGTGTCATCCGGAATCCCATGGATGACCTGGTCGTTGATGGAAACGCATATACTTGCAGGAAAGCCGCCGTAGCCCTTAAACGATGGGGTTGCACCCTGCGAAATGATAAACTTATATGCAATTTCATCAAGCTGCTTCGTTGTAATGCCCGGCTGAATCGCCGCCTTCAATTCCTTGAAGGTATCCGATACGATTTTGCCGGCCTTACGCATATATTCCACTTCTGCGCGCGACTTAATGGTAATCATAAGCCGCCTCCTACAGGTCAAGCGCCTTAAACAGCGCCGCCGTGATTTCATTCACCGCGCCGACACCGTCTACCATCGTAAGCTTGCCTGCTGCCTTGTAATAATCCTTAATCGGCTCTGTCTGCTCGTGGTAAACCTTCATGCGGTTCTTGATCGTTTCCTCACTGTCATCCGCACGCTGCACGAGCGCTGCGCCGCACTTATCACAAGTATCTCCTGTCTTCGAAGGATTGTTGACAACATGGAACGTCGCCTTACAGGTCGGACATTCTCTTCTGCCGGTCAATCTCTCGATGATATTTTCATCCGGTACTTCTAACGAAAGCGCTATATCAATCGCATCCGGAAGCATTGCATCGAGTGCCTTTGCTTGCTCCACCGTTCTCGGGAAGCCATCCAAGATGTAGCCGTTTGCACAGTCAGACATTGTCAGTCTGTCACGCACAATACCGATTACAACCTCGTCCGGTACAAGTGCACCCTTTTTGATGAAGCCTTCTGCTGCTATGCCCAGCTCCGTCTTCTCGGCAATTGCCTCACGAAGCATTGCTCCTGTGGAAATAGTAGGGATCTTGGCAGCTTCCGCAATGTAAGCTGCCTGGGTTCCCTTACCTGCTCCAGGAGGGCCTAAAAATACGATCTTCATTTTTAATCCCACCTTGTAAATTCTGATTACTCTAAGAAGCCTTTGTAGTGACGCATCAACATCTGTGACTCAATCTGCTTCACTGTTTCAAGCGCAACACCCTCAACGATGAGAAGGGATGTACCGCCCATTGCAATGCCGGACAGGCTGTTAATGTGCGACAGACAAATCGGCAATACTGCGATAAAGCCAAGGAACAGCGCACCTACCAATACAACTCTGTTGAGTGTCTTGGCGATATAATCGCTGGTCGGCTTGCCCGGACGAAGGCCCGGAATGAAACCGCCGTTTTGCTTGATGTTGTTCGCCATCTCTACCGGATTGTACTGCATTGCAGTGTAGAAATATGTGAAGAAGATGATGAGCAGGAAGTATACGATTGCATAAATCCAGCCCGTGGTTGTAATCTGCTCATACAACCACAACCAGAAGCCCTTCATGTTTGCACCGCCGCCCATAAACTGCATAATTGTTGCAGGGAACGAGCAAATGCTGGATGCAAAGATAATCGGCATTACGCCTGCCATAGCAACCTTAATCGGAATGTTAGTGCTCTGGCCGCCGTACATCTTTCTGCCAACAACGCGCTTTGCGTACTGAATCGGAATTCTGCGCTCTGCGTTGTTCATAAATACTACAAAGCCAAGTACAGCAATGAATACAACCAAAATCAGCACGAGCATAATGATGCTGAGCGGCGTTGCATTCACAACAAACTGATTATACAATGCGGCAATCGCAGACGGGATTCTGGAAATGATACCTGCAAAAATAATCAGCGAGATACCATTGCCGATGCCCTTATCTGTGATTTCCTCACCAATCCACATAATAAATGCGGTACCTGCTGTAAAAGTAACCAGAATGGTGATGAAGCTCATCACACCCGGGTTATTTACAACCTGGTAAGCATTCAGTGTGAAATACAGACCTGTTGCCTGCAGAAGAGCGAGGATAACCGTTGCATATCTGGTAATGCTGTTTATCTTCTTTCTGCCTTCCTCACCCTGCTTTGAAAGTCTCTCGAGTGCAGGAATTGCAACAGTGAGCAGCTGAATGATAATCGACGAGTTAATGTATGGGGTGATACCCATAGCAAAAATCGTTGCATTGGATAACGCGCCGCCGGAGAATGTATCTAAAAGCGAGAACAGACCCATACCGCCGTCAGCACCCATAAACACCTTCATCATATCTGCATCCAGACCCGGCACCGGAATGGTGCAACCGAATCTGTACACAATCAGCATTAAGATGGTAAAAATCATCTTTTTGCGCAAATCCGGAATTGCCCAAGCATTTCTAAGTGTCTTAAACAATTAGATCACCTCTGCCTTTCCGCCGGCTGCAGTAATCTTTTCTACAGCAGACTGTGTAAACTTAGCAGCCTTCACAGTCAGCGGTTTTGTGATTTCACCTCTGCCAAGAACCTTGATGCCATCCTTCACCTTGCTGATGATACCGGCTTCCTTCAATGTTTCAGCAGTAACCTCAGTGCCCTTTTCGAAACGCTCAAGCACTTCTACGTTCACTGTAACATACTCTTTCGCGAATATATTGGTAAAACCTCTCTTCGGAAGACGTCTGTAAATCGGCATCTGACCGCCTTCGAAACCCGGTCTTACACCGCCGCCACTACGTGCGTTCTGACCCTTGTGACCCTTACCTGCTGTCTTACCGTTACCGCTACCAGGACCACGTCCCTTTCTCTTCGCTACGAACTTGGAACCCTCTGTCGGTTGAAGCTCTTCAAGTCTCATGGTTTTGCACCTCCTTTTGTTTTATCTTAAAATTAAGCCTCTTCTACTTCGATCAAGTGAGAAACCTTATTGATCATACCACGGATCTGCGGAGTGTCCTTCTTTACTACAACGCTGCGAATCTTCTTAAGACCCAGAGCAGCAACTGTAGCAATCTGGTCATCCTTACGACCGATTGTGCTCTTCACGAGCGTAATCTTTAATTCTTTCGCCATTTTTGTCTCCTCCTTAACCCAGCAATTCTTCAACGTCCTTGCCGCGAAGCTTTGCAACTTCTTCAGCCGACTTGAGCGATGCAAGACCTTCGATTGTAGCTCTTACAACGTTTCTTGGGTTATTGGAACGCAAAGACTTTGCACGGATATCCTTGATACCAACGAGCTCAAATACAGCTCTGGCCGGACCGCCTGCGATGATACCGGTACCTTCTTCAGCCGGCTTCATAACGATGTGGCCTGCGCCGAACTTACCGTTAATCTCGTGCGGAATTGTGCCCTCTACCAGAGGAACTGTAATCATGTTCTTCTTTGCATCCTCTATGCCTTTACGAATAGCATCCGGAATTTCTGCCGCTTTACCTGTGCCGTAACCAACGTGACCGTTTTCGTCACCGACAACAACCAGCGCGCTGAAACGGAAGGTTCTACCGCCCTTCACAACCTTAGCTACACGGCTTAAATTAACAACTTTTTCTTTAATATCCAATGTGGCTGCGTCAATTCTCTCTTGCATGATATCCCTCCTCTTTCTTAGA
>JAZSGM010000185.1:0-12518 GCA_045532715.1 Clostridia bacterium | reverse complement strand
GCTGAAGGCAACAAGCTTGCACATCCGAACTCCAGATTTACAGCCCCGGCTGTAAACTGCCCGTGCATTTCCTCTGAATTCGAGAACCCGCAGGGTGTGCCGATTGATGCAATCGTATTCGGTGGCCGTCGTGCAAAGTGCGCTCCGCTGGTATACCAGTCCAGAGATTGGAACCACGGTACATTCGTCGGTGCTACAATGGCATCTGAGACAACTGCAGCCGCTGCAGGTGCAGTCGGCGTAGTTCGTCGTGACCCGATGGCAATGAAGCCGTTCGTTGGCTACAATATGGCTACTTATTGGGAACACTGGCTCGAAATGGGCAAGAAGCTCGGCGATAAGGCACCGAAGATTTTCCATGTAAACTGGTTCAGAAAGGACGAAAACGACAACTTTATGTGGCCGGGCTTCGGCGACAATATGCGCGTTCTGCTCTGGATTTTAGACAGATGCGCAGGTAAGGTTGACGCGGACGAAACTGCAATCGGTTACGTGCCGAAGGTAGAGGATATCGACGTTGAAGGTCTGGATATGACCGTAGAAGAAATCAAGGCACTTCTCGCTGTAGATAAGCAGAACTGGCTTGAGGACGTTGAAGATCCGAACACCGGTATCAAGAAGTACTTTGAGCAGTTCGGCGACAAGCTGCCGGCTGAAATCAAGGCACAGCTTGATACACTCGAAGCAAACCTTAACAATATGTAATTATAGTGCTACGGCACACGAAAGGGCATCGGATTTTCCGGTGTCCTTTTGGTTTTTACACATTGTTAATATATTATTCATTGCAAAACATGTAGAAATCCTGTACAATGTAGCTGTGAGGTGGTTTTGAATGAAAAACAGAGACGCATTTAAGGATGCGAATGCTTTTCAAAAGCATATAGAAGGTTATTTTGGGGAAAATTTCATGGAGGAGGCGCACGCTGCGGCACAAAACTTTTCCAAGATGATGTCGTACTACCGCTGCGCGATGATGGAAATTGAAACGAAGTTCAATGTCTTGAATGAGGAGTTTTCCCTGCGTTTGGACAGAAATCCAATCAGCGATATCAAAAGCCGCATCAAAAGTATGTTCAGCATCAGAGAAAAGCTGCAAAATCGCGGCCTGCCGTTTACGCTGGAAGCGATGGAAGCACATTTGCACGACATTGCAGGTGTGCGCGTGGTTTGTTCGTTTCCTGAGGATGTGTATATGCTTGCCGAGGCGCTTTTAAAGCAGGACGATATCAAGCTGCTGGAAAAGAAGGATTACATCAAAAATCCGAAGCCGAACGGCTATCGCAGTCTGCACTTAATTGTGACCGTCCCGATTTTCCTTGCGCACGAAAAGCGTGAGATGCGTGTGGAAATTCAGCTGCGCACGATTGCGATGGATTTTTGGGCGAGTCTGGAGCATCAGTTGCGCTATAAAAAGGATTTTGCGTTTACCGAGGAGATGGCAAACGAGCTTTTGACGTGTGCAAATTTAAGCGCAGAGCTGGACGCGCGTATGGATGCCATCCGCAGCAAGCTGCAAATAGATCAATAAAGCGGAAAATGTCAATCTTAACTGCATCTTAACTAAAGTTATGATATACTCATAATGTGGTAAAAATACATAGAAAGGATTTGTGTCCGCGTGCTGCCGGCGGCAGCTGTGGGAGAAGCGGACGCACATTATGAGGTGAAAAGATGGATTTATTTGACGTATTGACACTTGTCGGTGGGTTATGCCTGTTTTTGTTCGGTATGAACATTATGGGCGACGCACTTGAGCGTCGTGCCGGCAGCGGCTTGCGTACGCTGCTCGGTAAGCTGACGCAAAACAAGCTTGCCGGCTTTTTAACCGGTCTGGGTGTAACGGCTGTTATTCAGAGCTCGTCGGCGACAACGGTTATGGTGGTCGGCTTTGTAAACTCGGGATTGATGAGCCTTGCGCAGGCAATCAATGTGATTATGGGTGCCAACGTCGGGACAACCGTGACTGCCTGGGTTTTAAGCCTTGGCGGTATCAGTAGCAGCAACATTTTTGTGCAGCTTTTAAAGCCGACATCGTTTACGCCGGTGCTTGCGCTCATCGGTATTATTTTGACGATGACGGCAAAAACAAGCAAGAAAAAGGATACGGGTACAATTCTTTTGGGCTTTGCAACCCTGATGTTCGGTATGGATACGATGTCTGCGGCAGTTTCCGGTCTTCGTGATGTTCCGGCATTCCAGCAACTGTTCATATTATTTACAAACCCGATTTTCGGCGTGGTTGCCGGCGCGGTTTTGACTGCGATTATTCAGTCGAGCTCCGCATCCGTCGGTATTTTACAGGCGCTTTCCAGCACCGGGCAGGTGACCTATGGCGCAGCCATTCCGATTATTATGGGACAGAACATCGGTACGTGTGTTACGGCGATTTTGTCGGCCATTGGTGCAAACAAAAATGCAAGACGCGCTGCGCTGGTGCATTTGTCGTTTAATATCATCGGTACGGTAGTCTGGTTGGCAGTTTTCAGCATTATTTCTGCTGTGTTTAAGCCTGCACTGTTGGGCGACTCGGCAAGTCATTTCGGCATTGCAATAGCGCACTCCATATTTAACGTAGCATGTACAGTTTTACTTTTACCGGCTTCGAAGCTTCTGGAAAAGTTGGCAATGTATCTTGTGCCGGATAACGACAAAAAAGAGGTTGTGGCTGAGCTGGATGAGCGTTTGTTGGTTACACCGCCGATTGCGCTTGAACGCTGCGGTGCGGTTGCTTCCGAGATGGCAGGTGTATCGGTAGAGGCGCTGAAAGACAGTCTTTCTGTTTTGGAAAGCTTTGATGAAAGTATGGCGGAGGAAATCCGCGCCAAGGAAGGCAAGGCAGACCATTATGAGGATATTTTGGGCACTTACCTTGTGAAGCTGAGCGGACATCATGTCAGCGACAGTGACAACACCGAGGCGGGTAAGCTTTTGAAGGTTATCGGTGATTTTGAGCGTATTTCCGATCACGCGGTGAATATTTTGGAATCTGCGGAGGAAATCCGCGAGAAGGAGATTCATTTTACGGAGCCGGCAAAGAAGGAATTAAAGGTGCTTTGCAGCGCAGTTTCCGAAATCGTGGATTTGGCGCTTGCGGCATATCTGGATAACGATATAGAGGCTTGCGATAAGGTTGAACCGCTTGAGCAGATTATTGACGGCTTAAAAAGTAAGCTTCGTGACGGACATATCCGCCGTCTGCAGCAGGGTGAATGCTCGATTGAAGCGGGCTTTGTATGGTCAGATTTATTGACAAATCTCGAGCGCGTGTCCGACCATTGCTCCAATATTGCGGTTTGCGTAGTGGATGCGATGCATAACAACATGAATATGCACGAATCGATTAAGGTGATGCGTATGAACGAAAAAGCATTCCATCAGCAGTATGAAGTCTACAGGGAAAAGTACGCAATTTAATGTGAAATTATAATAAAAAAGACCTTGTTTGAAATTTCAAACGAGGTCTTTTTATTCGTCTTTGGCGCGCATACGGTAGCCGACACCGAGTTCGTTCTGGATATGCCTTGCATTGACGTTGGCAGCGACAAATTTTTTGCGGATGTTTGCCATGTTGACCTGCAGCTTCTTTGTGCTGCCGGCATCATTATAGCCCCAGATTTCCTTGCAAATCTGCGTATAGGTCAGCATTTTGCCGCAATGCTTTGCTAAAAGCGCGATGATGTTATACTCAATTTGCGTAAGATGAATTTCCGTGTTGTTTAACTTGACGCTGCGCGCATCGTAGTCGATGACCAGGCCGTCTGCTTCAAACTTGCCATCAGAGCGCGCGATGATGCCTTGCGTTGCACGAAGCGTGTTTCTAACGCGTGCGAGCAGCTCTGCCGCGCCAAAGGGCTTGCGCACGTAGTCATTTGCACCGGCATCCAGCGCCTGCACGATTACATCCTCTGCATCATTTGCCGAAAGCATAATCACCGGTGCGGACGACTGCGTGCGGATGCTGCGCAGCACATCTCTGCCGTCTGCATCCGGAAGGCCTATATCTAAGAGCACCAAATCCGGGCGGTGGGAGGCGTGCAGCATTTTCCCGGTTTCACCGTTTTCTGCAAGCAATACTTGATAACCTGCCGTTTCCAAAAGGGTGCGCACCAGTACGCGGATATCCGGATCATCTTCAATGACCAGGATTTTGTATTTGCTGTTGTGCATTTTAAACCTCCTTTCAAAGAAAAATTCAAAACAATTCTATCATGGAAATGCATTTTTTGTCAAGCTGTGTATGGCATTGACAATATAGAAAAAAAGATGTAAAATAAGGGGAAGAATGGGGGATGGGTGATGAACTTTTTAGAGAAGCGTATTTTAAAAGACGGGCTGGTAAAGCCAGGCAATGTTTTAAAGGTAGACAGCTTTTTAAACCATCAGATGGACATTTCGTTATTGGATGAAATGGGTGAGGAGTTTCACAGACGCTTTCAGGATAAACCGATTACAAAGGTGCTGACCATTGAGGCATCCGGTATTGCAATTGCGTATCCGGTGGCGCGCGCCTTCGG
Source organism: Clostridia bacterium (assembly GCA_045532715.1). Taxonomy (GTDB): domain Bacteria; phylum Bacillota; class Clostridia; order UBA1381; family UMGS1253; genus RGIG2041. Next base: position 8,001 of record JAZSGM010000185.1, on the reverse strand, counting down.
CGTGCCGCTTGTGTTTGCGAAAAAATCGAAGAGCGTCAACATTGACGGGGATATGTATGTTGCGACGGTGGAGTCGTTTACGCATAAGAATGTAAATCAGGTTATCGTGTCGAAGAAGTTTTTAAGTGCGGATGACCATGTTCTGATTATTGACGACTTTCTTGCCAATGGCTGTGCGCTGCAGGGGCTTATTTCCATTGCCGAGGAAGCAGGCGCAACGGTGGAAGGTATCGGTATTGCGATTGAAAAGGGCTTTCAGATTGGCGGTACGGTCATAAGAAACCTCGGTTATCCGCTGGAATCTCTCGCCATTGTGGAATCTATGGATGCCGAAAAGGGCACGGTGGAATTTCGGGCGCAGTAAGTGAATATATGTGAAAAGACGGTTATGATATATGAAATGATATAATGATGGTAGACACTAAAAAGTGTCTACCATCATTTTTTATGTTATACTAAAGAAAAGGAGTTGAACTATATCCCAAAGCCAAAAGTGTACGCAGTTGTAGCAAAAGGATTGTTATTGATCGAATTATATGTTAAAATAAGTTTGTATAACTGCATTGTTTTAGAGGAGTTTTTATTATGAAAAACAATTATGCTTATTTTAAAAATATCGAATGTGAATATTTCCCTTGCCACAAAACAGATGACGAAAATTTTAACTGTTTGTTTTGCTATTGCCCGCTTTATGCCTTAGGCGATCAGTGCGGTGGAAACTTTGTTTACATAGAAGATGGAATAAAGGACTGCTCAAACTGTCTCATACCGCATAGTGAAAACGGATATTCGTATATAATATCTAAATTTTCTGAGGTTTCTGAAATAGCCAGGAAAAACCGAACCAAATTGAAAAATAATCCCATCAAATGATGGGGTTGATAAGGAAGTATTTTGCGCAAGATTAGAAATAGTCTTGCGGAATTTCCTTTTTATCGGTAATAAACTCTTTTTGCGGAGTAAATTCCCCAATGAAATTAAAAATAATCTGTATCTTTTGTACTCTGTGTCCGCTTGATTTATTAGGAGCGTGAACAATAATTTTTTTAATAAATTCATTTACGATTGTCGGTGTTAATTCTTTAATGCCGACATATTTTTTGACGATTTCGTGAAACTGCTTAAAGTCAATTTGCTGTCTGTCAAAATTGTTTGTTTCTTCTTCAAAAACTTTAATTTGTTTTTGCAACTCTGCCTGCTCGATTTCGTATTCAGCAGACAATTTCAAAAACCTTTCGTGAGAAATTGCACCTGTTATATCGTCCTCGTAAATTCTCTTAAAAATCTTGTCAAGCTCCGTTATCCTTTTCTGGAATTTTGCTATCTGTTTTTTCTTATCCTGCATTTTTTTTGACTGCTCGTCCAACTGTTGTTTTGCAACAAGATTGAAAAACTTATCTGCATTATCATACATTATTGCAGTAACCTCAAAAATCTGACTTAACACAATCTTTTGCAATGTTTCTTCTCTAATGTAGTGAGCAGAACAATCGCCGGTATTACTTTTGTATCGTGAACATCTGTAATGGTCTTGCGTTCCGTCAAATCTTTTACAGGTAGCAAAGTGTAATTTGCTGCCGCAATCAGCACAGAATATTAAACCTGAAAACAAACCTTGTTTATTGGTCTTTGTGTTTCGTCTTTTATTCTGCCTTAACTCTTGTACCCGTTCCCATTGTTCTTTTGGAATTATAGGCTCTTGTGTGTCATAAAATATTGCCCAATTTTCCTTTGGATTGTCTAATTTCTTTTTGAGTTTGTATGACTTTGTATATGTTTTGAAATTTGCAGTACAGCCTATGTATTCCATTTTACCTAAAATCTGTATAACAGATTGAGATGCCCAATCATAAGGATTGTCAGGCAAGGACTTTCCCGCCTTTTGCAAGTGGTATGATGTTGTTGTCAAAATCTTTTCTTCTTTCAAGATTTTTGCTATCTGCATTGGTCCTTTTCCATCAGTACATAAATCATAAATTTTTCTTACAACCTCAGCTGCAGGCTCATCAATTATCCATTGCTTTTTGTTGTCAGGATTTTTCATATATCCATACAATGGTTGTCCTAAATGTTCGCCGGACATTCCCTTTGACTTAAACACCGCACGAATTTTCTTGCTTGTGTCTTTTGCATAAAAGTCATTAAACAAATTGCGGAATGGGGTAAAATCATTATCGCCTTTGAAACTGTCAACTCCGTCATTGATTGCAATTAAACGGACATCATTATCAGGGAAAAATATCTCCGAGAAATAACCGACTTTGAGATAATCTCGCCCAAGTCTTGACATATCTTTTATAATAACTGTTTTAACCTTTCCATCCTCAATATCCTTTATCATTTCTTTGAAAGATGGTCTTTCAAAATTTGTACCACTCCAGCCGTCGTCGATATAAAATTGAGGTGAGGGATAATTGTTGTCGTTTGCATATTTGCTTAAAATTGCTTTTTGATTTATGATACTGTTGCTGTCGCCGTCCAATGCATCCTCTTGTGAAAGTCTGCAATAGAGAGCAGTAATTGTGCCGGGCTTATTCATTATTAAAATCCTCCTTTTCATCGCCCGACAAAACAGAGTGTATATATGAATTATAACGCGCTTTTTCTGAATTGTCAGCCGTTTTTGATTTTATTTTTTCGGAGAGCATTAAACGAATAATTTTATTATTCAAAGTTTCCGTTCCCGAAAAGGTAGTTTCAATCTCGTATGTTGTACCGCCCATTTTATATTTTGTAATATAGCCGTAGTCTTTTTGTTGCTTATCCATTCCTATCCAATCCTTTCCGTTAAGCAATTTAAAACTATATAATAGCAAGCATAGCCAATGGATATCCATTGACACAAAATCAAATTTTCCTACCTGCTATTTTTAACTAAATAGCAAGCACAGTAAGTGGTTATCCACTTACGAAAAATTGATTTTATTTTTGGGTATTCCCAAGCCCTTTTTCAATGAGATACTTTTAGAAAATGAGATAATATTTTCCGTTCCGATTTCCATATCTCATCCATTAAAGTTTTAAGGTCTTTTATATCCTGTTCATAGACAGTATTCTGACATATTCGCTTTGCGATTATGTTTATGTTTCTGCCTATTGCAGAAAGTTCTGCGGTATGCTTTTTGATTTCGGGAACATCAAGAAGAATGATATATCCATCAATCGCCATTTTACGCATATATGCCCCTAACTGTGCTGTCGGAAGCTGTGCCATTTTTAATTCTATAAGCTCCCGTTCTTCCTCTGTAACTCTTACAATAATTTGCTTGTTTCTTTTTCTGTTTGCCATGAAAATTCCGCCTTTCTTTTTCTGTTCATTTAATAAACGATGAAAGCTGTAAAAATACAACCTTTGAGAGAAAAATATTTATCCTCATATAAGTAACACGCAAAAATTCAAAATAGCAACTTTTACGAAAAACTTTTATTATTTTTTTCTTTCACATAGGTAACATCTAAAATTGAATTTTTACACAGTTAAAATAAAAAATTTTCTTCTCATAAACTAATACGTTTAAAAATTGTTAAATGCTAAACTTTTCAAAATATAAACAAAAAATTTTAGCTACAAATTGACAAAACGCAGTTGTAATGTTATAATAATGTTATAACTATGACATAGTGGAGGTAGCTATGAAATTTTGCGATAATATAAAACAAATTCGTCATAAATGTTTTTTGAGCCAAGAAGCTCTTGCAAAAGAATTAGGAGTTTCTTTTGCAACTGTTAATCGTTGGGAAACTGGAAAAACAAAGCCTACATACAAAACATTAAAACTCATAGATGATTACTGCAAAAATCATAATATTGAGTTTAATATAAGCAATGAATGGTTGGAGGGGCAAAGCAATGAATAATCGTAATTACTATTATGTCTCTCTTTTTACTGGAGCAGGTGGATTAGATATTGGATTTAAAGAGGCAGGTTTTAAAGGTCTATTAGCTTCTGACATCATGCCACAGGCAAAGGAATCTTATATTACAAATTATCCAAATGAAACATATTTGCTTGAAGATATTAGAAAGCTCTCTATATCTGAAATCAAATCCTATATAGGTGATAAAAAGGTTGATGTTATTATAGGTGGTCCACCATGTCAAGGATTTTCAAATATGGGTAATAAAAATTCAGCTGACCCAAGAAATATGTTATTTGAAAGTTATGTAAAAATTGTTGATGCAATTAGACCAACCTGTTTTTTGTTTGAAAATGTTAAAGGTCTATATACCATGTTTGAGGGTAGATACTTTAAACAGGTACTTGATTCTTTTAGAGCGATAGGATACAACTTGTATTATGCTTTATTAGATTCATCGAATTATGGAGTGCCTCAAAAAAGAGAACGTATCTTTATTTTTGGAACGATTTTATTGGAGCAATTTAAATTTCCTAAACACGATGAAAAACCTTTCGGGAACATAAAAGCATACAAGAATGTTGGCGAAGCAATAAATGATCTGACATATAAGGGAGAGGAAATCCCTAATCATATTGCATTAAATCATTCCGACACGGTAATTCGTCGTTATCAACTAATTCCTGAAGGTGGTAAATTACCCAAACCCGAAGAGTTGCCCGAAGATATTCGCCGTAAAAATTTCGGCAACACTTATACAAGGCTTAGTCGAAACGAAGTATCATCGACAATGGTTCCCGGGAACAATGCTTTCCCTGTTCATCCTGTTTTAGATAGAAGTTTAACGCCAAGAGAAGCTGCGAGAATTCAAACATTCCCTGATTCATATATCTTCAAAGGTGACAGACGTTCACAATGTATTCAAGTAGGAAATGCAGTTCCGCCGCTTGTTGCTGCTAAACTTGCTGATTGCGTAAAAAAACATATTGACGGAATTGACTATGATGGCATAGTTCCAGATAATTCATTAAGTTGTGGCACAGATGATACAAGTACATTTTTTTCAGAAAAAAAGGCTACACGCGCAACACTTAAATTTGGAGATTTATTTTGCGGAGCAGGTGGATTTACGCAGGGATTAGAGCAAGCCGGGCTTGAATGTGTACTGGGTGCAGAATTCAATGATTATGCCGTAGAAGCATACAAGCATAATTTTTCACACGAATGTTTAAAAATTGATTTGTCAATTGCAGAAAACCAAAAATATGTGGCAAAAAAATTGAAAGAAGCTAACGTTGACCTTGTGGTTGGTGGCCCTCCATGTCAAGGCTTCTCTATTTTTGGTAATAGAAGATTTGTAAATACCAAAAATCATGATTTAACAAAAGACGAAAGAAACGATTTGGTTTTTGCTTATGCTAATATTGTTGTACTCTCTGAAACACCGTGGTTTATAATGGAAAATGTTCCGGGAATTTTATCAGCACATAATGGTGAATATGTCAGAGAAGTAGTAGAATATTTTCACAAGCACGGATATAGGACAGAACACCGAATAATAAATGCTGCTGACTATGGTGCTCCTCAATTGCGAAAAAGATTTATTCTTATAGGAACAAAAACAGATTACATATTCCCATTTCCTAAACCTAAATATTATGAAAATCCTGAATCGTGGCAAGTTCCATATAGAACCGTAGAAGAAGTTTTAACGGATTTGGCCGACGAAACAACATTGGGGAAATATAAAAACCATAACGCACCATCTCATTCAAAAGTAGTCAAAGAACGTTTCTCATATATAAAAGAAGGCGAAAAAATGGATGTAGATGCTCTCCCTGAACATCTTAAACTTGGAACAAAGACAGGAAAACCGATTGCGAACTTTAGTCATGTATTTAAACGACTTGACAGAAAAAAACCGTCATGTACTATAGTGCCTGGGCACAACGCTTTGCCTGTTCATCCTACATTAAATCGTACTTTGACAGTTAGAGAAGCTGCAAGGATTCAAACATTTCCAGATGAATTCGAATTCTTTGGTCCCATTATAAATCAATGTCTGCAAGTCGGAAACGCTTTCCCCTGCATTGTCGCTCAGACTTTTGGAGAACGCTTGAGGACAATCATAAATAAAGAATGGGATGAAAATAGCAAAACGCATCTCGCAAAAAAATCAATGTTGGAGGAATAAGATATGTCATTAAATCATCATATATTAGCAAAAACAACAACAGATGCAGTTTTAGAAAAATTCAAGAATACAGAATGGATTTATGCAGATGGACATGGAAAGAATTTTTTTAGAGTTGGTACAAGTGCAAGCTTTCCATCGCCTGATGCCTCGTTTTATGACCCTGATAATGGGGTACTTGCATCATTTGAATTTAAGCCACCAACAGAAACGAAACGAGGTATTCTTACAGGAGTAGGACAAAGCATTGCCTATTTACAGGAATGTAATATCGCGTATCTTGTTGCACCTCGGAGGTTGGAAGATTATAATTTAGGAGAGTATTTGACAGATTTATATAGTTCTCAGCTCAATAATAAAATTCCTGTAGGTTTAATACTCTATGATAACAATAGGCCTGAACAAGTTTCACTCGTCCAAAATGTTAATAACATTTCAGTACAAAAGGGCGACAAAAAGGCAAAACCAAAGATAGATAGATTTTGGGCAAAGCACCAAGATTTACCTATACCGCTATTTCATTTAATATTACATTGTTATTATCTAAAGAAAACAGGAATGATTAGCGGCGATCCTTTTGCATATTGCTTTAGTAATATGCTTATTCCTCAAAATGTGTTAAGTGATTTTAAACCTGCTCCTGTATTAGATATTGCAGGTAATCCAATTATTACATTAGGGGGCAGAAAGAAGATTGCTTTTCTAGAAAAGAATTTAGAGGAAACAGCATGTGAAACAAAAGAAAAACGTTTAGAGATGTTAAAAGCTGAAATTGATACTGAAATTATAGGTGATAATTACTATACTTCCATAAGAAAAAACTTTGTAACTTTTTTAAAGCATCTTCAAGTAGTGGATTCAGAAAACAATTTAACCGAGAGTGGTTTTAAGTTATATCATTTAGGATTGGTAAATGGTCCAACTAGTAGGATTTTTTATGATTATTTTACAAAAGAAGTTTTGACAACGGGGCATCATTTAGATTTAATATTTGATTTTGATATGTTAAAACAAAAAAATAAATCATATACTATTGAAGAGGTATTCAAAAATCTTGAGTTGGAATATGAAAATAAAGGTTACATTAAAAGAAATCCGAATCGAAAAGTTAGAGAGAAAAGTAAGGTGGGATTCTTAAAATACGAAAAAATTTTATGGAAAGCATTAGGCTTAATTGATAAAGATAAGGCAGTTCAATGGAAAAAGATTACTGAAATTTGTTCTCTTCCAGAATTATAATTTTGTCAAATGGCAAAAAAGAACAGGCAAGTCAAGTGTAAATACACGAGCTACGCTCGCCCTTGACAAACCTGTTCTTTTTTTCAGTATGTCAGTTAATGGGATTTAAGCCGAAAAGCGGACTTAAACACCCCTTTTTTACACATTATTTCAAATTCATATCATCAACAAAATCTTGATAAATATTATAGTTTTTAATATCTTCTCCAATATCAACTAATTTTTTAGTGATTTTATCTTTTTCTTTATCCGACAGACCTTCATATTGTTTTTTTGCAGATTCCAACCAGTAATTCATTTCATTGCCTACAACACTTGTAATATTCTGATTTTTTGCGACTAATGTACCTGTTCCATTATCAATTTTCGTATTTATCCATTTTTCATTATCGTTTTTCTTATAAAATGTTACCACTATTATTCCCATTAAATTAGAAATTGTAAATAATGTACTATTTTCATAACAAATAGTGTATGACGTGACTGAACGATGTATTGTTGCATGTGGACTATATGAGAGAAATTCTTGGTTACTGCTTATTGATTGTATTCTTTCAAAGAAAAATATATGATGTTCAATATCGCCAATATTAGTTTTATTCCCGAGTAAAAACTCTTTCATTACAGATTCAGCTTTAATTAAATGGTTCAAGTCTTCTATAGAGCATACTGAATTTTCAACGAAGTCTAATAAATCTAAATACAAGCTA
>JAZSGM010000025.1:0-8005 GCA_045532715.1 Clostridia bacterium | reverse complement strand
ATTTCAAGCTTTTTAGTAAATTACAGTATGTTTTAATGAAAATATTAAAGCAGACAGTACAATCACTGTCTGCTTTGAATGTTTTTTAGCTGATATCACGTATTTCGTATTCTGAATCATCTAATGCATCATCGCCAAGTTGTTTTTTTAAGTCGCGTCGACAATGCACCCGAATCAGTTCAGGTTTAGAACCTTCTTCGACGACATTTTTGTGAATAATGCACTTGGTGACAAAATGATCGGATGGGATTTCAAACATAATGTCCATCATCAAATCCTCGACAATTGAACGTAAACCGCGCGCACCGATATTTCTGTCATGAGCTTTTTGTGCAATTGCTCGTATTGCATCCGGATCAAATTCAAGCTCGACATCGTCCATTTCCAACAACTTTTTGTACTGCTTGACAAGTGCATTTTTTGGTTCTGTTAAAATCTGTTCAAGCGCATCGATATCTAAATTATCCAAAGTTGTTAAAACCGGCAAACGACCGATGAACTCCGGAATCAAACCAAACTTTAATAAATCCTGTGTAATTATATGCTTCAAAGCTTCACCGCGCGCATCGCCTTTTTTGCTTTCGATTTTAGCTCCAAAACCCATGGTGCTCTTGTCGCGACGATTGTTGATAATGCTTTCAATACCATCAAATGCGCCACCACAAATAAACAAAATGTTCGATGTATCGATTTGAATAAACTCCTGTTGCGGATGCTTTCTGCCGCCCTGCGGAGGTACAGATGCTATGGTGCCTTCCAGCATTTTTAAAAGTGCTTGTTGTACACCTTCGCCACTCACATCACGTGTGATAGACGGATTTTCGGATTTTCTGGCGATTTTATCTATTTCATCGATATAGATAATGCCACGTTCTGCAAGATCAACATCATAGTTTGCTGCCTGAATTAAGCGCAAAAGAATATTTTCGACATCCTCGCCTACATATCCTGCCTCTGTAAGCGATGTGGCATCAGCTATTGCAAACGGTACTTCCAAAATTTTTGCAAGTGTCTGTGCAAGAAACGTTTTGCCGGAACCGGTAGGTCCGATTAATAAAATATTGCTTTTCTGAATTTCCACATCATCATCGTTGCCGTTGTGACTTAATCTTTTGTAATGGTTGTATACGGCAACAGACATTGCTTTCTTTGCGTCGTCCTGACCGATTACATATTGATCAAGAATTTCTTTGATTTCTTTCGGCTTAGGTACATTATCGAGATCAAAAAGCGGTTCTTCCTGAAAGTCACCGTCAAGAACACTCTGGCATAATGCTACACATTCATTGCAAATATAGACACCCGGTCCGGCGACCAGGCGTCTAACTTCATCTTGAGTTTTATCACAAAAGGAGCATTTTAACTTCTTTGTGTTTGTAGGTGTTTTTCCGTTTGACATAATTTCACCTCATAGGACTGACCGAAACAGTTAGGCTTTGGAAATTACAGCATCAATTAAACCGTATGCTTTAGCTTCCTCGGCAGACATAAAGTTGTCGCGTTCGGTATCGGCTTGGATTTTTTCCAATGGCTGTCCGGTTCTTTCACTCAAAATCTGATTTAAATTGTTTTTCATTCTGATAATTCTGTCGGCATGGATTTTGATATCCGTTGCCTGCCCCTGCATACCGCCAAGTGGCTGATGAATCATAATTTCACTGTTCGGCAATGCAAAACGCTTGCCTTTTGCGCCGGCCGCAAGTAAAAAAGCTCCCATACTTGCCGCCATACCGATGCATATTGTTGAAACATCGCATTTAATATACTGCATTGTATCATAAATTGCCATGCCTGCGGTGATTGAGCCACCCGGGCTATTGATATAGAACTGAATATCTTTGTCGGGGTCTTCGCTTTCCAGGAATAAAAGCTGTGCAACTACAAGGCTTGAAGTAACATCGTTGACTTCATCACCAAGAAAAATGATTCTTTCTTTTAAAAGGCGTGAAAAGATGTCATAGGCACGTTCGCCACGGTTTGTTTGTTCAATAACGGTAGGTACTAAACTCATATTCACACATATCACTCCTGTTCTGATATTTTTTACGCAGAATTACTCAGCGTCCTTTTTTGTTGTTTTCTTTGTTGTGGTCTTCTTTTCGGCTGCAGTTTTTGTTGTGGTCTTTTTTGCTGTCTTTGTTGCTTTTTCTTCCTTGGCAGCCTCAGTCTTCTCGCCGGCTGCAGTCTTCTTTGCAGTTGTCTTCTTTGTTGTAGCTTTTGCTTCTACCAGTGTAAGAAGATACTCAATAGTTTTGTTTGTAACTACGTCCTTTTTAAGGTCTTTAGCCTGAATATACATTTTAACCTGATCAGCTTCCATCTTGTACTGCTCAGCGAGCTTTGCGTACTCTGCTTCTACCTCTTCGTCAGTAGCATCAATCTTCTGTTTTGCAGCTACGGCTTCAAGAGCAAGCATGCCCTGTACCTGCTTTTCAGCCTGGTCTTTGAACTGTGCTCTGAAAGCGGCCATATCCATACCGCTGAACTGCAGATACTTTTCAACATTCATGCCCTGGTAAGAAAGACGCATTTCGAAATCTCTTACCATATCATCAATTCTGTTTTCGTACATTACTTCCGGAATTTCGGCCTTCATTTTCGAAATCACAAAATCGATTGCGTTATTTTCGAGCTCCTGCTTTTCTCGCTTTTCGGCAGCTTCCTTTAACTTCTTGTTGATATCATCACGAAGTTCTTTTAATGTTTCAAACTCGCTGACATCCTTTGCAAACTCATCATCAAGCTCCGGTAATTCTTTCGCTTTAATTTCATGTACCTTTACCTTGAAAATTGCATCCTTGCCTGCCAGATTCTCAGCATGATACTCAGTCGGGAATGTAACCTTTACTTTCACATCCTCGCCGGCCTTCTTGCCTATGAGCTGATCTTCAAAGCCCGGAATAAACTGACCGGAACCAAGTTCAAGGTTATGACCTTCTGCCTTGCCGCCGTCAAAAGCAACGCCGTCACAGAAACCCTCATAATCAATCACAACCGTATCACCGTTCTGGCTTGCACGATCCTCTACCGGTACAATACGAGCATTCTGCTGACGCATTCTGTCAAGCTCGTTATCAACATCTTTCTTTGCTACCGGATAAGACGGTACTTCAACCGAAATCTTGTCAAGCTTGCCGAGTGTTACTTCCGGTTTTACAGTCACCTTTGCAGTTAAAATTAAGTTTTTACCATCTTCCGGGAATTGCTTTATATCAACTTCAGGACGGTCAACAGGCTCTACGCCGGCCTCCTGGATAGCAGCTTCATAAGCCTCCGGGAAAACAAAGTTAATCGCATCGTCATAAAATACGGCCGGAGAATACATTTTCTCGATGATTTTTCTCGGTGCTTTTCCCTTTCTGAAGCCCGGGATATTGAAGCTCTTAACATTCTTTATGTATGCTTTTTGCATAGCAGCTTCAAAAGCTTCTGCAGAAACCTCGAATTCAAGGTTTACAATGTTTTTCTCTGTTTTTTCTACCTTAACACTCATTCTTTACTTCCTCCATTTTGACGAATACTCTGCACTACCTTCGTCAAATTTTTTAAACTTGCAGACAATAACATATTATAACATATGTATAAAAATTTGCAAGTGTTTTTGTTAAATTGTTATAATTTTTTTGTTTATACTTATTTACGCACTAAAACCGGGTGAAAATCTATACAGTTGCAGGAAATCAGACTAAAGCGAATACCATTATGAATCTGTACTCTTTCGTAATGCGGCGACACACTGTGCAGGTGTCCGTAATACACATCTGTAACACCGTATCGAAGCATTAATTCTACAAAAGCATAGTCCGCAGAGCCATTGCAGACAGGTGGATAATGCGAAAAAAATACAATATCATTAATTTGTGCATCAATCGCTGCTTTTAAGGAAAATTCTACTCTTCCGAGTTCGCGCTGATAAATTTTTATATCTTGCGCAGACAGATGTTCAAATACAGGACTCTGCCAAAAGCGAGTGCCGCAAATTGCGGTATTCTCATATTTGAAATAATCATTTTGGATAAAATGAATATTTTCGTAACCGCGTTCAACGACAAATTTTTCCGCTTTTGCTAATGTGTCCCACCAAAAATCATGATTACCCTTCAATAAAACTTTTATACCCGGAAGTGAATTTAAAAAATCAAAGTCACGTTCAGCTTCTTGAAGATTAATCGCCCAGCAAAAGTCGCCCGGTAGCACAACGCAATCCGCGTCAGATATAGTATTTCTCCAGTTCTTTTCGAGTCTGTATACATAGTTTTCCCAGGATTTTCCGAAGATATCCATCGGTTTATCCACGCCGAGCGGCAAATGCAAATCCGAAATTGCATAAATGGCCACCTGCTCACCTCCGGTCTTATTTTGAATACTTTTTCAAAAGCTCATTTTTGATATCCCAGAGTTTTTGCGACAAATCCACATAATACTTGTGTGGGTTTTCAAAACGTTTAACTTCATCCCAAAGCGCATCTACTTGCTGGGTGCAATAGCTTTTAATTTCATTAAGCGGTTTGTTTTTATATACACATTTTCCTGCTTTATAAATCTGCACCAACATCGGGCGCGCTTCAAAGTTTTCAATGGTCTTACGTTTCCATATATGCTCAGGATCAAAAATTTCATATGGTTTTGAGTCGTCAATTCGTTCGTCATGAAGTGTCAACACATCAGCAATTGCCTTTCCTGTTTCTTTTGAAAACAATCGGTAGACTTGTTTAAAACATGGCGTTGTGATTTTTACAACATTTTCGCTAAGTTTGATTTTAGGTACAGGAACACCGTTTGTATCCTCGACTGCAACTATTTTATAAACACCGCCGAACACAGGCTCAGAACGAGATGTGATCAAACGCTCGCCAACACCGAAAGAGTCAATTTTTGCGCCTTGCATCAGTGTATCACGAATAATATACTCATCAAGAGAATTTGATACAACAATACCGCAATCCTCAAAACCGGCATCATCAAGCATTTTGCGAACTTTTTTTGTCAGATAAGTGATATCACCGCTGTCAATACGTACTCCTTTTGGACGATAGCCTCTCGGAACAAGCACATCGTTAAAAACTTTAATTGCATTCGGGACGCCACTTTTTAAAACATTATAGGTGTCCACCAGCAACGTGCAACTATCAGGATAGGTTTCGGCGTAAGCCTTAAATGCATCGTATTCCGTATCAAACAGCTGTACCCAACTATGCGCCATAGTACCCAGTGCCGGAACGCCGTAATCTCTTTCAGCAATTGCGCATGCTGTCCCGGCGCATCCACCGATATATGCAGCACGCGCGCCCATAATTGCAGCATGGTAACCCTGTGCACGTCTGGAACCGAATTCCATCACAGCCCTTCCTTCTGCTGCACGGACAATTCGGTTTGCCTTCGTCGCAATTAAGCTTTGGTGGTTCACGGTCAGCAGGATCATCGTTTCAATAAACTGCGCCTGGATAATCGGGCCTTTTACACTTACAATCGGCTCGCCCGGAAAAATAGGCGTACCTTCTTCTATTGCCCATACATCGCATTCAAATTTAAAATCTTTCAGGTATGAAAGAAATCCCTCGCTAAATACACCTTTTCCGCGCAGATAAGCAATATCATCTTCCTCGAAGGTAAGCTGCTCAAAATATGAAATCAGCTGTTCAACACCGACCATAATTGCATAGCCGCCATCGTCAGGGACTTTTCTGAAAAACATATCAAAATATGCAACTCTATCTTTAAAGCCGTGTTCAAAATAGCCGTTCGCCATTGTAAACTCATAAAAATCAGTCAACATCGTTAAATTCAAATTCGACATAGTATCTTTCCCGCTTTCGTTATTATATCTTTTTCAAGTTCGCAAACAGAGCCATGAGGTTTTTTGTTTCACCGTTTTCAAATTGAATTTCTACTTTTTTATCATTGCCCAACGGTGTAACATTTAAAACTTTGCCTCGACCGAATTTCTTATGTTCAATTGTATCACCGATATTGAAATCGGTTTCGGCTTTTTCGTTTGCACGCACATCAAAGCTTTTAAACAGCGCAGATTTACTCACACCGCCATAACCTGATGCAGAAGGCGTGGTGCTTCGTTGTGTGCTCGTATATCCGCCGAAGGCATCGTTTGAATAATCCGGTATAAAATCAATTGTGTGTCTGTTGGATGCTTGTTTGCGTTCGCGAGTTTTTCTTCCTTCGAAGCTCATCGTAAGCTCTGCAGGTATTTCAGAGATGAATCTCGAAGGCGGCGAATATTTTGTTTGTCCGAAAATCATACGTGAAGCAGCATGCGTTATATACAGACGCTGCTTTGCACGTGTAATTGCAACATAGCACAGTCGTCGCTCTTCTTCAAGTTCTTCGTCTTCAAGCATTGAACGCATGCTCGGAAACAGACCTTCTTCCGTGCCAACAATGAAAACAACCGGAAACTCAAGACCTTTTGCGGCGTGAATTGTCATAAGCGTTACTGTCGGCTGATCTTCATCATAATTATCTATATCAGATACGAGTGAAATTTCTTCTAAAAAGCCCTCAAGTCCCGGTGTTTCGTGTTCGGATTTCTCGAATTCTTTAACAGCACTTAAAAGTTCATCAAGGTTTTCAAGTCTGGTTTTGGCTTCAATCGTATTTTCAGCGAGCAGGGCTGCACGGTATCCGCTTTCGTTTAAAACAGCATCAACAAAATCAGCAACATCTATTGAATCCTTTCGTGCTTGCAAAGAACGGATCATTTCAACAAACAAATCAAATTTTCCTGCAGCGCGAGATATATCGCCGTGGCAATTTGCGTTGGCGATGACATCAAATATGCCGATGCCTTCCTGCTGTGCAATTGCTTCTGCCTTGGCGACGCTTGTGTCCCCTATTCCGCGTTTTGGCTCATTAATGATTCGTTTTAAACTCACGGAATCGTTCGGGTTCACTATCACGCGAAGGTAAGCAATTGCATCTTTGATTTCCTTACGGTCATAGAATCGGAGACCGGCAAGCACGCGGTAAGGCAGTCCGTGCCTGAGTAATGTATCTTCAAGCACACGTGATTGTGCATTTGTGCGATACAAAATGGAGAAATCTTTAAATGAATGGTTTTGCTCAGATACCATGCGGTCGATTTCTTTTGCGATAAAATAGGCTTCGTCACGTTCATCGTCACCATGGTAGATACAGATTTCATCACCGGTTTTTCCATCGGTCCACAGGTCTTTTCCTTTGCGTTTTCGGTTATGAGCAATCACGGCATTCGCAGCATCCAGTATATTTTTCGTCGAGCGATAATTTTGTTCAAGCTTAATTACTTTCGCATCCGGAAACTGCTTTTCAAAGTCTAAAATATTTTTGATATTGGCGCCTCGAAACTTATAAATACTCTGATCATCATCGCCAACAACACAAAGATTTCTATGCTTTTGCGCTAACAGGTAGATTAATCTGTATTGCGCGTTGTTCGTATCCTGATACTCATCCACCATAATGTATTTAAAACGGTTATGATAATATGATATTACATCCTCATTTTCTTCAAACAAACGAATTGTGTTGACAATCAAATCGTCAAAATCCATTGCGTTATTCGAGCGGAGCTTGTTTTGATACATCTTGTATACCGATGCAATCTTACTCATCCGGAAATCATTTGCATATAAATCCTCAAAACGTTTGGGATCCAGCATATCATCCTTTGCGCGACTGATTTCTCCATACAGGACATTCGGGGTAAAAATTTTATCGTCGAGATTCAATTCTTTAATGCATTCCTTCAAGAGTGTTTTTGTATCTTGTGTGTCGTAGATTACGAAACTACGTTCGTAGCCGAGGCGGTCACAGTCGCGTCGAAGAATACGTACACAAAGCGAATGGAAAGTAGAAGCCCATATAGCATCGCCGCCTTCAAGCTTGGCACTGATTCTGTTTTTCATTTCTTTTGCAGCCTTGTTTGTAAATGTGATTGCAAGGATGTGGTATGGCATAACGCCACAGTTTTCAATCATATATGCAATACGGTTAACCAGAACCGTTGTTT
>JAZSGM010000297.1:0-12259 GCA_045532715.1 Clostridia bacterium | reverse complement strand
AGCTCTTCTACACAAACGGCGAGGAAGATGTGCAGTTTTCCACCAGCCTGCCACTGACCGTAAAGCAGGAGCTTGCTCCGGTTACGCTTTTATGCGAGGTGGGCGAAGCCCTCAATATACTGAACGGCACACAGAAAAAAGAAGGCGAATATGTCGTTAAATCCGGCGATACACTCTGGGCAATTGCGCGTGCATATTCCACCTCCGTAAATGATTTAATCAGCCTGAACCCCTCAAAGGGGGAAAACATTGATATCGGCGACACGCTGCGCGTGATGGCTTACGAGCCGGTCGTTACCGTCACAACGGTCAAGCGCGTAGAGTATGAAGAAACCATCGACTACACTACGGAAGTCATTGAAACCGAGGATTTATATCGCGGAAACAGTAAAATCACGCAAAAGGGTGTGGACGGCGAGCGTCATGTCACGGCAGATTTGGTAAAAGTCAACGGTCTGGAGGTCAGACGCGATATCATTGAAGAAACCGTCACACAAGAACCGGTCACACAAATCAAAAAGGTCGGCATTGCCGAACCGCCAAAGGGCTATGGTACCGGCAGCTTCATCCGCCCGTGCTCCGGAACGATTTCTTCTTATTTCGGTACGCGTCGCAGCGGCTATCACAAGGGCATTGATATTGCAAACTCGTATGGTACGCCGATTTATGCAGCGGATAACGGTCGCGTAACCTACGCCGGTTGGGACAATACCGGCTTTGGCAGACTCGTAAAGCTTGACCATCAAAACGGTTATATTTCCTACTACGGGCACAATAGCCGCATCGTAGTAAAGGTCGGCCAGGCTGTCAACAAGGGTGACGTCATTGCCTATATGGGTTCCACCGGTAATTCCACGGGCAACCACTGTCATTTCGAATTGTATTATAACGGCAGATTGCTCAATCCTTACAGTTATATTTATTAAAACAAAAAATTCCCCCGGCGGGGGGATTTTTTTGTTTTCAGATTTTCAGAATTGCTTTCGTAATTCCGGCCAAAAACTTCGGCATTTTCCAGACAATAATTTTCATAAACAGCGCCCCCTTATTTTTTAAAAGAAATCAGCAGGCACAAAAGCACAATCAATACCGCCTCCACGCCCGCAATCAAAGACAACGGAAACAACAGCGCCGTTGCAACACCGACGCTGACGGCAATCAGCGCCCACATGGCATATTTGATCAAGCAACCCAACCGCGCCACCTCCCGCACATCCATACTCCATTATATGCATCTGTCACAAATGTGTGAAACATTGACAAATGCACGTAAATGTGCTAACATAGAAATGGTGATTTATTATGAAAAAGACATTAAAAATTGTACTGATTATATTCATCATTCTGGCGCTTGTCATTGCCGGCGTTTTGTACTGGCAGCGCGACAATATTGCAGCCCTTCGTATGGCAATGACTTATGATACACAACAAATTGCCGAACAGATGAGCGAACAGGACAAAGCACTCAAAACACAAATTGAAACCTATTTCCCGGATGGCATCCGCGATTTTACCGAAGAAGAAATCCGCCAGATTGAAAAAGGCGAAACCACCGAAAAGCAGCTGCTTGCCAAAATTGTCAGTGAAGCTGCTGCCGCTAACCCGGAGAAGGATACACCAAAAACACCGACCAAAGCCGAACAGGAGCAGGCAATCATCAGCCGCTATGTGTCCCAGCTCTATTCGCTGGAAGGGGAATACCTCGGCAAAATTGACGGCTTGATTTCCTCCGCAATCGCCGAATATAAGCAAAAGCGCGACGGAAAAAACAACCGCTCGTTACAGCTGTCCATCGGCGCTGCATATACCGGAAAACTGACAGCGCTGGAAGGCGAATGCGACGGTCACGTCAATGCACTGCTTGCACAGATGGACGCCGAGCTGACTGCAATCGGTGCAGACAAAGCTATTCTGACCACCATTCGTACAGCGTATAGAAATGAAAAAACCGCCAAACGCGCTTACTATATGAGCAAATACGGTGTAAAATAAGTACAGTGACAGGAGAAATCACAAATGAACTTTCTTGAACGGTTTGATGAATTAAAATGGTACCTTCTCGCCTGTGCAGTTTGCTTTTTCGGCATTCCTGTACTGGCTATGCTTTTGCCGCAGTATGCCGGTATCATTCAGGCCATTTCACAGCTTGCAAATGTTTTGGTCATCGATATAACCTCATTTTTATGCGGTTTCATACGCTTTCGTTGGTACTATCCCTTCATAGCAATGTTTATGTTTGCCTTTCCGGCAGCCGTAGGTAATTTGTATGTAGTTGACTCTGTCGTTTCCGCATCGTTATATTACCTGCTTTTATCGTTCCTGTCTGCAGGCTTAGGATTTATTATCTCAAAAATTTTATCTCGGTAAGGGAGATGTAAATATGAAAACAGATATTGAAATTGCACAGAGTGTGCAAATGCAGCACATCCGCGACATCGCTAAAGTTGCAGGCGTGGAAGACAAATACCTTGAGCAATACGGTAACTACAAAGCAAAGGTAGATTTGTCCTTGCTCAAGGAAGGCAGCAAAAAAGAAGGAAAGCTCGTATTGGTAACCGCAATTTCGCCAACACCGGCAGGGGAGGGCAAAACCACAACAACCATCGGTTTGGCGGACGGTCTGAAAAAAATCGGCAAAAACGTAATCGTTGCATTGCGCGAGCCTTCTCTCGGTCCGGTATTCGGCGTCAAGGGCGGCGCTGCCGGCGGCGGCTATGCACAGGTTGTCCCGATGGAGGATATTAATCTCCACTTCACAGGTGACTTTCATGCCATCGGCGCAGCAAATAATCTGCTTGCCGCTATGCTGGACAACCACATTTATCAGGGCAATGCTTTAAACATCGACCCGAGAAGAATTACCTGGAAACGCTGTGTGGATATGAATGACCGTCAGCTGCGCTTTGTAACGGATGGTCTCGGCGGACGTGTCAACGGCGTACCGCGTGAGGATGGCTATGACATCACCGTTGCATCGGAAATTATGGCAGTACTGTGTCTGTCCAATTCCATCACTGACCTGAAAGAAAGACTTTCCCGCATCATTGTGGGCTATACATACAACGAAGAACCGGTTACAGCCGGACAGCTGAATGCTGCCGGTGCGATGTGCGCACTGTTAAAGGACGCCATCAAGCCAAACCTTGTGCAAACACTTGAAGGTACACCGGCCTTTGTACACGGCGGTCCGTTTGCCAATATTGCACACGGCTGTAACTCCGTAATTGCCACAAAAATGGCTATGAAGCTCGGCGATTATGCGATTACAGAAGCCGGCTTCGGTGCAGATCTGGGTGCGCAGAAGTTTTTGGATATCAAATGCCGTTTTGCAGGCTTAAAGCCGGCAGCCGTTGTGGTTGTTGCAACCATCCGCGCATTAAAGATGCACGGCGGCGTAGCCAAAACAGATTTAAACAATGAGAATTTAGCCGCGCTGGAAGCCGGCATGCCGAACCTTCTGCGTCATGTGTCCAACATCAAAGATGTTTACAATCTGCCTGCAGTGGTTGCTGTTAACCGCTTCCCGACCGATACGGAAGCAGAAATCGAGCTTGTCATTGAAAAATGCAAGGCGCTCGGCGTAAACGTTGTCCTTTCTGAGGTTTGGGCAAAAGGCGGTGAAGGTGGCACAGCGCTCGCCGAAGAGGTTGTACGTCTCTGCGAAACCGAAAGCAGCTTCACCTTCTCGTATGATACGGACAAATCCATCGAAGAAAAGATAGATACAATTGTAAAACGTATTTACGGCGGTAAGGCCGCCGCATTTACACCGGCAGCAAAGAAGGAAATTGCCAAGCTTACACAGCTCGGCTTCGACAAAATGCCGATTTGTATGGCAAAAACGCAATACAGCTTTTCCGACGATATGACAAAGCTCGGTGCACCGGAGGATTTCACGGTGACCGTACGCAATGTAAAGGTTTCCGCAGGTGCCGGCTTTATCGTAGCCCTGACCGGCGACATTATGACCATGCCGGGTCTACCAAAGGTTCCGGCGGCGGAACGTATCGATGTCGACGAGAACGGCGTTATCAGCGGACTATTTTAAAAAATGCAAATAAAAAAGCACCCGATCGGGTGCTTTTTTTTGCATTAGTCGATAACCGCGCCGTTTGCCTTCAGCTTTGCCTGCAGCGCCTGAATGTCTACCTTTTCTACATCAAAATTGCCACGCTTTACGGCAAGTGCTGCCGCCGTGCCTGCCGCTTCTCCTAAGCAACAGCAAATCGGCATAATTCTGTAAGACGCCTGCGCCTCGTGCGTAGACGAAATACAGCGCCCCGCAACAAGCAGGTTGGTCATCTTCTTTGGCACAAGACTTCTGTACGGAATGGTATAGTATTCCCCCGGTTTAAAGTAATGATGACTTGTACCGCTTCCCTCAGGATTATGAATGTCAATATCATAATTACACGTTGCAATCGAATCCTCAAAACGTGTACATGCGAGCAAATCCTCCTGCGTGAGTACATACTTACCGTCAATCATACGGCTTTCGCGCACACCAATTTGCGCTGCCGTGCTCATAATGGCTGCATTTTTAAACGAAGCAAAGTTTGCCTTTAAAAAGTCAAACAGCTCAAACACCTGCTCACGTGCCTCGAGTTCGGCAATTGTAACATCTCTGCCATCCGTCGGATTGCGCTTTACCACGCGCGTGGAGTTAAAATGGATAACACCGTCAATAAGCGTATAGAAGGTCAGCACGTCTTCGCGGATATTTTTAATTTTTCCGGCTGCCTGCGCTTCTTTATACACCGAATTCATAATTTGTCTGTCTTTTTTAAACTGCTCCATATCCACATTCACTACACGGAAGCATAGCGTCATCGGCTGACAAAGATTGTCTACCTCACGGCCGAGTCGGTACGGACAACCGCTCATTACCGCAATATCCGCATCACCGGTACAGTCAACAAACACGTCCGCCGCATATTTGGTGTTTCCGGATTTGTTGACCACTGTCAAAGACTTAATTGTATCTGCATCCGTTTCACAGCTGTGAATATAGGAATTAAACAGAATATCAATATTTTCTTTTAAAACCATCCGGTTTAAAACAAGCTTTAAATACTCCTCATGAAAGCCCAAATCCGTATCATTGACCGGTTTGGTTGCATTAAACTTGCCGAGTTCTGTGTTGATTTCTGAAAACAACCCTGCCGCAAGCACTTTTTTCTGCTTCGTTTCCGGGCTGACCGTCCAATACAGCATATACGGATTTACCAGGCAGTTTGCCGCTGCACCGCCAAAGCTGTTGCCCTTATCTATAATCAATACCTTCGCACCGCCGCGCGCCGCAGAAATTGCCGCAGCAACACCGGCAAAGCCACCACCGGCAACAATTACATCATACTTTTCCATAAAATCACTCCTCATGGGCACATTATACTCCTTTGCCTGCTCTTTGTCTTAAAAAAATATGAGCATAAAATGAATGATTTGTGCAAGCCTTATTGATATTTGCACTCTCTATAATCAGACACCAAATAAATTTTATATATACAAAAATCGGTGCAACCATAGAGGTTGCACCGATTTTAACACGCAAGGATATGCTTATTATTCCACACAAATTACCTTTACGCCTTCATCCGCAAGCTTTGCTTCAAATTCCGCACCAAAGCTGCCTTCCGTAATTACATAATCAATTTCATTGAACCGACAAAGACGTTCAAAGCCAACTCTGCCATGCTTGGACTTGTCACAAACAAAGTATTTTTTACCCGCATTTTTGAGCATACACTGTTTTACGCCGTATTCCTGCTCGTTGCTTTCCAAAATGCCTGTATCCTCTGCAATACCGCGGCTGGAAAAAAACATTTTGTTGGCAAAATATTTTTCCGTAATGTCATTTTGCGCGCCGATGCCGACAAGCGACTGGTTATTGCTGACGATACCGCCTACGCTGATAACCTTTAAATCCGGCGTCGAGGCAAGCTCATTAATGACACGCAGGGAATTGGTCACAACCGTCACATTCTTCATGTTTTTCAGCTCTTTTGAAATGTAAAAGGTGGTTGTAGACGCATCCAAAAAGATGGTATCGCCCGGCACAATATGCTTTACGGCTTCCTTTGCAAGCCGCGCCTTTGCTTCCGTATTTAGATTCTTTCTTGTTTCCAGAGAATACTCATAATTCGTGCCGGCAATCGGTACGGCACCGCCGTGTGTACGCAACAGTGCCTCCTGCTTTTCGAGTTTTTCCAAATCACGGCGTACGGTTTCTTCCGTAACACCGAGCTCAACCGCCAGCTGGCTTACCAGCACGGAACCGTCTTCTTTTAATTTTTCTATAATCCGTTTCTGCCTTTCCAGAGCGAACATAGCTTACCTCACTTCTTGTGAACAATTTTCACTAAATTACCGTTTTTGAGTGCTGCAGAGTTTGCATCGTCCGTGTCAATGTGCATTTCTACATTAAAGTCATCGCGCACGCGCACCTGCACATCGTAAAACTTCGTCGGCTTTTCGCCTTCCACCATTACGTCCACATAATCTCCGTCTGCAATGCCGTGACGTTCTGCATAGGAAGGGGTCAAATGGATATGGCGGTTTGCAATGATTACGCCTTCCTTTAAGTAAATGCTGCCCTTCGGTCCGACAAGCACCAGACTTGCAGAACCCTTGATTTCACCGGACGGACGTACCGGCGGGCTCACCTTTAACACAAATGTATCTGTACGGGAAATTTCCACCTGCGTATTCTTTCTGACCGGACCGAGCACACGAACATTTTCAATCGCGCGAAGGGAAGGACCAACCAGTGTCACAACTTCTTCACTGGCAAACTCTCTGCCCATAAGTGTCTTTTTCTTATGAAGCTCATAGCCCTTGCCGAACAGTGTCTCCAGATCCTCCTTGGAAAGGTGGACATGGCGCTGCGACACACCGATTCTGATTTCCTCATTTTTATCCTGTTTGTATTCCGCTAAAATTTTGCTGACAGCAGCCTCTATTTTAGCAACATCGATTTCTGCCATTGTTTATGCCTCCAAATCGAAGAATTTAAGTAATTCGTTGTGCGGTCTTGCAATACAAGCCGTACCGAAAATCTCGCCGAGTGCGCTCGCCTGCGCTACACCGCTCTCCAACGCTGCCTTGACCGCAGACACACTTCCCGTTACCACCAAGGTAACCAATCTGCCGCCGAGACGCTTTTCCGTGTGAATCAGGCGCACATTGCTTGCTTTGAGCATAGCATCCAGCCCTTCAATCGACGCAACCAAACCCTGCACCTCTAAAATACCAAGGCTGCCGTTGTGATTGATTTCCGGATCCGGCGCACCGATAAAATTCTTCGGTAACTTTTTATTGTATTTGTCTTTGTTAATGTCCATGAGGTAGCCCATCTTCTCGGTGTGCTCTGCCGGACGGGGTATGATATGCGAAACAATGTATTTACCTTCGCCCTTGGCATATTCTACACCTGCATCCACAGCTGCACGTACCGCTGCAACACTACCCTCTATTTTTACAATCATAACAAGCGGTGCCGGTGCATCCGCACTCTTCGGACGGTTACGGTCAAATGCGATAATCTTCACATCCGCCGTCTTTGCTGCCAAATCGGCAACGCAGAGCGCCGTTGTAAAACTGTAAACTTCTATCATTCCCAATGCATTCATTGTTTTTACCCCTTAATCAGATGATGTGGAAGCTGTCTACAAGTACGCATCTTCTCTGTCTTGTAAACGAATGTGCCGCCGTTAAGCCTTCACCGGTCGGACCGGCAATTGTAAAGGTTGTGTAGCCTTCGCCACCTGCACCGATACCTGCATAGGACGGTGCATTCTTTACAAAAATAGTTGTTTCTACAGCCTTTGCAAAGTTTGAAAGGTTGTCAATGTTCTTGGAATGAATGTGTGCGCTATGACGGTTGCCATGCTCTGCCTGTACGGCAAGTGCAATCGCTTCTTCAATATTGCTTACACGTACAATTGCCAGAATCGGCATCATCATTTCCACCTGTACGAACGGATGGCTCGCCTCGGTTTCACAAATGATAAGTCTTGCGTCAGATTCAATACCAAGCGCCTTTAAGAACTTGCCGGCATCCTTACCAACCCACTTTTTATTGATATCATACTTGCCATCTTTTTCTACAAGTGCAATACTCTTGAGCTGCTCCGTCTGTGCTGCATTTAAGCGGTAGGCACCGTTCTGTTCCATACAGCTCATCAGACGGTCTGTAATATTATCAAATGCGAAGCATTCTTTTTCTGCAATACACGGCAGATTGTTGTCGAAGCTTGCGCCTGCAACGATATCCTTTGCCGCCTTTTCAATATCTGCTGTATCGTCTACAATAACCGGCGGGTTACCTGCGCCTGCACCGATTGCCTTTTTACCGGAGGAAAGGAGCATCTTTACAACGCCCGGGCCACCGGTTGCAACGAGCATACGAACAATCGGAGATTTTACCATTTCATCGGAAGTTTCACGTGTCGGTTTTACAACCGATACAGCCACGTTTTCCGGGCCACCTGCTTCGAGAACAGCACGGTTAATCAAATCTACAGCATAGTTTGCTGTACGGCAAGCATTCGGATGCGGATTAAATACAACCGCATTGCCGCCTGCAATCATGCCCATAGAGTTACAGATTACGGTTTCACTCGGATTGGTGGACGGTGTAATCGAGCCGATAACACCGAACGGTGCCATTTCCACAAGAGTCATACCGCAATCGCCTGTGCGTACGGACGGGGACAAATCCTCAGTACCCGGTGTCTTGTCGGCTACAAGCATATGCTTGATGATTTTATCACTTACGCGACCCATACCGGTTTCCTCAACACCCAGCTTTGCCATATTCTCAGCTTCCGCACGTGTGTATTCGCGGATTTTTGCAATCATCTTTTCGCGCTGTTCCACGCTGTAGCCACGCAGCTGCTTGTATGCCTTATCTACCGCAGCCAGTGCCTCACTCATTGTATCGAACACACCCTTCAGGCGCTTATCCGATGCCGGAGCACTGCCACCATCCTGCATAGATTTAATTACATTTGCAACAATTTCACTGATGTACTTTTCGTTTTGCATATTCATTCACCTCATAATAGAGCGTTATTTTACATTATTTATCGGACGATTCGTTCCGTTCGCCCCTACCACTGTTTAAGGCGGAAATTCGGATGCAAGACAAGGCGCAACCGATGGCACAGTACGCGGGTACGGGCCTGAGGCTGCAACGAAATATTGCGCCGAATTTACCCTTAAAGCTTAAAGTATACTCTTCCAGAGATTCTTGTCCGGACTTGCAATCACCTGACTGTCAAGATAGAAGCCATCGTCTGCAATTTGTGCTTTTGCGCGTTCAATAGCCGCTTCTACTGCAGCAACACTGCCGGTAAGCATCATATACGATTTACCGCACATACCCTTGGCAATGCGCAGCTCCAAAAGCTTGACGATTGCGGTTTTTGCTGCCAGATCTGCGGCAACAATAATCGATGCTGCAGAATAGGTTTCCAGAATACCGAGTGCTGCAACCTCGCCCGGATCTGTTGCCCCGTAAATCGCAGGGAAGATATCCTCGTGCGGATTGCCGAGCACAAAGCTGTCAATCAGCTTACCCGCTGCAAACGCTTTGGCACTGTCTACTGCCGCACGCACCGCACTCAAATCCCCTTGAATCAGTACGATGTACTTACCCGGACAAACTGTCTGTGCTTCAATGATTTCCACCGCCGCAGTCTTGACCATACGGTCTGCACCTGCTACACCGGCGGAAACTGTATTAAATTCTGCCATTCCGATTGCATTACTCATTTCTTAGTTCCTTTCAATACAATTTCCGTTTCAGTCACCTTGACGACTTCACCGTCAATGGATGCATGCACCGGAAGCGAAATCGCATCCTTTGCTGCTTTGGCAAGCAACTGTCCTGCCTGCACCTTATCCCCTTTTTTCACAATTGCCGTCGCCGGCTTACCGATATGCTGCGAAAGCTGCAGCTTCACCTGTGCCGGTTGAATCTCATCAGCCTTTACCGGTGCCGCCACATCGTATTTTTCAAGATTCAGTCTTGCAATCAGACGGCGCATCGGTACTTTTCTATATGGTCGCTCCGCTTTGGCAGAGCCGTTATTTTCAACTACAGTAGGGCGTATGCCTTGCTTTGCAAAGCTCATCTTCGCTTCGCCGAGCAGTGAGCGCGGATTCAGCCCTTGAATACACGAATACATTTCACAAAGTCCGCATTGCGAACAATACAACGCACCGAGCACCGCCTCTGTCTGGCGGGCATCACTGTGGCTCGCTGCACGCATAAAGTCACTCGGCGTAATCGGATGTCCCAAAAGGTTTCTCGGGCACAAATCCGTACAGCCTCTGCACTGACAACACGTACTCATCGTGCGTGCAATGCTTACCTTTGTTTTCTGCATTCGCTTCTGGATAATATAATGATTTTGCGGCATAATCAGAATGCCGTTTGTGGTCTTCGTTACTACATCCGATGCTGCAGCAATTCTGCCTGTCATCGGTCCGCCCGCAAAATAGACCGGTTCTTCTACGGTTGCCCCGCCGCACAGCGCGACAAGCTCATCGTAGCGCGTACCGAGCGGAACACGGTACGTAGCCGGATTTTTCACTTCACCTGCAACAGTGACATATTTATGTGTAACTGCTTTGCTCTCCTCAATGGCACGATGAATATTCAGCACCGTTTCTACGTTGTACACAACACAGCCCACCATTGCCGGAATACCACCTGCCGGTACAATTCGTCCGGTTGCCTCGTAGACAGTGATAACCTCGTCACCTGCAGGGTATACTTCTTCCAAAAGGCACACACTGCCGCGCGCGTAATCTTTTACCGCTGCTTCTGCCGCTTCCACAGCTTGCTTATAGGCACCCTTCACCGCTACAATAAAACGCTCTGCGTTCATTGCAGTACAAAGCATATCCATTGTTGCGATAATTTCTTCCGCATTTGCTTCTAAAAGCTGACGGTGCAACTTAAAGAGCGGCTCGCACTCAGCACAGTTTAAAATCACCGTATCGATTTTATCGCTGAGCTTCGCATAAGCAGGGAAGCCCGCACCGCCGCAGCCGGCGATACCACTGTTTTGTAAAATTGTCTTGAGGTTTGTCATTTCCATTTTTTATCAGAGCTCCGAGCAGTCGTCTACAATACCTACAATTGCCGCATCAATCGGTGCACTCGCTACGCCGCAACCCACGCGCGCCGCGCTGCCGGTTGCCACAAGTACAACTTCGCCGATGCCTGCGCCGATGTTGTCTGTTGCTACGAGATTGCCCGCCATTTTCATGCTTTTGAGCGGCTCTACAATCATAAACTTATTGCCTACCAAATTTTCGTTCTTACGTGTGGATACCACACTACCGATTACTTTACCAATAATCATAACTTTTCTCCTTTTAAGCTTTTGCTTCGAAGGCCATGGCCACGTCCGCCGCGAAATGCGGCGGACAAGGGCCACCTGTACAGGTTTTTACTTTCAGAGTTTACTCTTCTTATTTCATGTTCGGAAGAATCTTCTCCACGTCGCCGTGCGGTCTCGGAATTACATGTGTAGCAATGATTTCGCCGAGTCTCTGTGCGGATGTCTTACCTGCTTCTACAGCAGCCTTAACAGCACCAACATCGCCGCGAACCATTACGCTTACGAGACCGGAACCGATCTTCTCGGTACCAACCAGTACAACGTTTGCAGCCTTCAGCATTGCGTCTGCCGCTTCAATTGCAGCAACCAGACCTCTGGTTTCTACCATACCTAATGCTTCTAATGCCATTTTCTTTTCCTCCTTCTTGATTTCCGGTTTTACAACCTCTTTATTCACTGCTGCACTCTTTTTCGGTGCAGAGGACTTCGTAGTTTTTGCAGTAGCCATTTTATCTACCTCACTATTAGATGGACGGCAGAATCTTTTCTACATCGCCGTGCGGTCTCGGAATTACATGAACTGCTACGAGCTCACCGAGTCTCTGTGCGCAAGTTGCACCAGCTTCTGTTGCAGCCTTAACAGCGCCAACATCACCGCGAACCATTACACTTACAAGACCGGAACCGATCTTTTCTGTGCCGATGAGTACAACCTCAGCAGCCTTAACCATTGCATCTGCTGCTTCGATTGCTGCAGTCAGACCTCTTGTTTCAATCATACCAAGTGCTTCTAATGCCATTTTAAACATCCTCCTGTTTTGATTTTATAATAATTTTAAAAATTATTCGTTGATAATTGCAATCTTAAGACCTTCCATCTTAAGGTTGACTTCGTGTGCTTCGTT
>JAZSGM010000266.1:0-14117 GCA_045532715.1 Clostridia bacterium | reverse complement strand
TTAAAAAAAATGAAAAAAAATTTAAAAAAGGTATTGACAAATCGCGATTGAGGCCTTATAATATTAAAAGTGTTCAGCAGACACGCACCATTAGCTCAGGTGGTAGAGCACCTGACTCTTAATCAGGGTGCCCACGGTTCGAGCCCGTGATGGTGTACCAAAAGAAAAACCGCTTAAAACCAGTATTTACAATGGTTTGAGCGGTTTTTTATTTTGTTTTCGACGAAAATCGAAAATGCTGAAAAATGCTGAAAATAGCTCAAAAAGTCTTATAAAAGTCTTACAAAATTCTTCCCCCAAAAAATTAAGCATCAATTTGTATATTTTTTTGCCATATATTTATTTAGCTGTTTTAATTTTGCCGATTCTACCTCTTTCGAAAAATCAGTATATATGTTCATTGTTGTAGCAAAGTCCGCATGTCCGAGTAAGCGCTGCATTGTTTTCGGGTCATATCCGGCACGATAAAGCAACAGTGCATATGCATGGCGAAGCTGATGTCCGGTGAATGTGTGGTTGATTTCTTTACAATAATTCGTCCACCGCTTTTTAATTTGCGTTTCCGTCAATGGCTTTTTGCCGCCAAACAAGAAATCGTCCGGTGCAAGACCTGTGCACACCTTCTCAAGGAACGGACGATATATATTTAAAATCGGTTGCTTGCGTATACCGCTTTCTGTTTTTGTTCTGTCTTTCAAAACTGGTTGATTGTGTACAAATTCAACGGAGCGGTACAATTCGATTTCACCCGCTTTAAAATTCACATCACGGCGTTGAATTGCGTCCAATTCCCCACGACGAAATCCTGTGCAAAGCAGAGATACTGCCCACAAGCCGAATTTTGTCGTATACGCCGATTTGAATATTGTATCTATAACCAAGTCAGGCGGCGCAGTTATTTTTCCCTTGTGCGCCTTTTTTGGCACCTTTACGACGCTCATATAATTGTTAAGCGGCAAATGCTCATACACAATGGCATATTTAAGGACCAATCCATATACGGTTTTGGTTTTAGATATAAGCGAAAAACTGTATTTTTTATTTACCATATCATCCAATAAGCATTGTACCTCAAGTGCTGTGATATCCTCAATGTCGCGCTCATAGAAAATTTCCAAATGTTTCAGACCGTTTTCGTAGGATTCCATGCATTTATACCCGACGCAGGTGCTTTGCCATTCGAGCATTTTGTCGGCAAGCGCCTTGAAATTATGACTTTGTCTGTGTAGATTTTCTTCGTACCGGCTCTTTTGTTCGCAAATATCCACCCATGCGGCGGTTTTTGTGGCTTTGGATGAATAAAAAATTTTCGGTTCGCCTTCTATTGTGAATTTATGCGCATAATACTTTCCTTTTTTGTACATAAAAAGAGCATCTCCTTCTGAAAATTGGTATTGCAAATAAGAAGGAAATGCGCTATAATGAGTGCGAAGCCATTTTCCTTCAATGTGCTGTTGTTGGTTTTGGTTTTCGTTATAACCCTTGGCATTGCCGTGCCGGGGGTTATTTTTGTGTTTTAATAATCAGAAATACCGCAGTAACCGATTTTCAGTTTTCCATCTTCTATTTGCTTGTAGTACGATATATCCCCTACTGGTACAAAATCGCTTGCGATTTCTGTCAGTTTTAGGCTTGCGACAATATCTAAAAGCTCACTATCGGTTATTTCCGGCATAACAGTATAAATCAATTTAGAATAATAATACCCGAGCATTTGTGCATCAGTATCAGTGTAGGAATCAAGATTTAAAGCGACAGAAGCATTAACTACTTTTGTTTGCTTTTTATTTGAAAGCAGTTCAAATGCAATATTATCTGTCAAATTGCAAGAATGGCATAAATTTTTCCCTTTTTCGTAATATTTCATTTCCGGCAACGTATTATATCCGCTATCTATTTTACTATTAAATGTTTTCACAAACGAATCAACAGAGATATGCATATATGCATCATGGCCGACCACAACATTTTCGTAATTAACGTCGTCGCCGCGCATAATTCCGTTAACGATGCTCGAAACTGGAAACAGCAAAATGCCGCTAAAGAGAACGATTACCGCAAGCAGCAATGCTTTTTTATGTTCTTTGTCATCTGAAAATTTAAACGCCCATATTGTTAGAAGGATGCATCCTACTATTAACGCACAAAAGGCCAATATCGGAAGCATAAGTGATAGTGGATTGCTTAATTCACCTATACCCGCTAATAACGCGAACATAACATACAACACAAGCGCGCATACAACGCACGAAACCCCTAATACTACATACTTTACTGCCTTTCTCATTTCTATTTCTCTCCTTTATATTTCTCTTATCAGCATCGCCAGGTGTCATTTTTGTTTAATCAAACATTGCCGCGACTTTTATTACTGAATAAAGCGTACAAATCACATTGATTGCAGTTAATGCCGCAAATCCAATCATAATGTATTTCATAATTTTGGTGTTTTCTACGATGTCAAACAAACGCTGACGCATTGTTATGTTTTCCTCTTTGATGTCTGCAATATCCTGCGCCATATGAAGATTTACACCGGCGTTGAATTCATTCTCAGTCAAGCTATAGTTTTTCTTGTAATACATATTTTCACTGGAACGAAAAACCATCTTTTTGGCATCGCGCTTTGGAAGCCGGGCGTGTTCAGCTGCCGTAATTGGGTCCGTTTCTCTGTACCATTCGTGCGCTTTCGCGTACTGTTCTCTTTTCTTTTGCATAAATTTCTCTCCTTTATATGTATTTATTTTAAGGAATATATTACCAATGCAATCCCGACAAATTTCGATTATAATTTTAATCGGGAGGGATTGCAATATGAATTACGCAGATTATAAAATTTCACGAAACTTATCATGGGAGATACTCATTAACGAGAATATCCGCAGTTTACCGGTATCCGTCAGTAATATTGCAAAAAGCACGGGAATTGATATAAAGTATTACATATCGAATAATAAAGATGACGGATATAGCACTATTATTGATGGCAAGCCCACAATGTTTATCAATTACAATGCGCAGATAAGCCGCAAGCGTTTTACGGCCGCGCATGAATTGGGGCACATATTATTAGGACACGTCGGCAAATACAAACTGGTGAACAGAGAGCCGTCGAATTGGGATAACCCTATCGAACAAGCCGCAAATGTTTTTGCATCGCGCTTGCTTGCGCCTGCGTGCGTTTTGTGGGCATTGGATATACATACCGCACAAGAAATTGCCGACTTGTGCCATATTAGCTTGGTCGCAGCCGAGTATAGACTGCAGCGCATGAACGAACTGTATAAGCGGGATATGTTTCTTACATCACCATTGGAGCGGCGTGTGTATGCGCAGTTTAAAGGCTTTATTCGGCACTATCGTAAGTCATTATAAATCATCCGCATCCGGCAGCTGCTTAACCATGCTTTTCATTAATTCGATTTGCTCGTCTGTTAATTCTCTTTCTATATATGTGCCGTCGCGTCCGGCGAGTTTAATTATATTCTTATCTGTTGGGGCCTGCTCGGATAAGCCATCTTTCGGTTCGTTGCTCCACCCCATCAAATAGCCCGCATCAAGATTTAAGGCTTGTTCGAGAGCAGCAATCGCGCTCATGGGAATTTTCTTTGTCGTTCCGGTTTCATATCTCTGTAAAGTGGATTTTGCAATTTTAGTCCGCTTTGATAATTCGGACAAACTAATATTTTGCAAATCACGCGCTTCTTTTATTCTTTTTGAAATTTCCATAGTATCACCGCCACATGTACATTATAAACCAAAAGTTTCATAATTGCAACGATTTTTTTAAAAAAAGTAAAAAAAGTTTCAAAAATGGGTTGACAAGTCCTTTTCAAATGTGCTAAGATTAAATCGTCCCAAAATTGAAACGCAGGAGGTGTTTATTGTGAATATTCCGAAGTTAAATGCAAAAATTACCGAGCGAGGAATAAAGAAAAAGGACCTTGCAAAGTCTTTTGGCATAACCGTTCAAGCTCTTAATAAAAAGCTTAGGGGCTTAACCAAAATAACGACGGATGATGCTTTAAAATTTTGCGAAATTTTGAACATATCAAACGATTCAGAAAAGACTGAAATTTTTTTACAGTAATCGTCCCAAAAATGAGACAGCTCACGCTATACGAAAAAGAGGTGAAAGGATGAAACTAAACGTAAAAAAACTCGATTCGGTATACGAGATAACAATCAACGAGTTTGTCATCCCGAATATTTCCGGATATAAAATTAAAACCTCTGATTCCGGAAAAACAGAGGTTTTGCTAAAAATCAAAATTGATTCGCCGATTACGGAAGTTTCGCTGTCAGCCAGTTAAAGAGAATTCCGGTAACCTGCGATGCTAACCAAGAATGTTTTGCGATGGCGTCGCTAAATTTGGACAGTAAACCCTTTTTAACCGGCACAGCATCCTGAACAACCAATTCCAGCAAGGATACAAGTTTGTGTAATTCTGCCTTGTCAGCTTCGCTCGCGGCAGTATTTACGGCATCTTTTAGGCTTTGCAGTCCGTCGGTGTAATTAATGTTCATTACATTATTACTTCCAATCACGGAGCCACTTGCGGTGCCTATGTTGAAAATCGTGCCGCCTGTTGGTTGCGCAGTGTTATGTTCCGCTTCGGTTTGGTAGTAGACTTTCAGCTGAAAAGGTTTTCCGCTGTAATAAGCAGTTTGGACATCGGAAACATATACTTTTTCGTTAACAATGCTCACCAGGCAATCACCGGGAACGATGTCTGTCAAAGGTCTGAATCCAATATATTTTTTAGCGGTTTCCTTTTCGTGATTTGGCAAGCCCATTTCTTGCGCAATCTCTTTGTTATCTCGGATGACTTTGTATTGCACGCCGTGGTTAGATAATAAATTCTCAAACATTATAATCGCTCCTTCCATGCGATTGTATCACACAGTTTATGGAAAAGCAAGAGAAAGTGAGGTGAGATATATGGATACGAGCATCATTATAACCGCAATAATTTGTTTTGCTGTCATTGTAATTATGTTAGCTCCCGAAAAAAGAAAGTGAGGCAAAAAACGATAACAATTTGATGAAAGGATGGTGAGGACGTGTTTTCTGTATCAATAAGAAATCCGCATACACAGCGCGTGTTGGATGCGAACAAGGCGAATCAAATGATAATCTCAATTAAGCAGATGCTCAAAGAACAGGGGTTTGACATATGGCAAGCTACGCAAACCTTAGAGGAAGCCATAGAGGATACAAGAAGCAGCAGTGTTTTAAATTAGTCTTTCGGCAGACACACAAATTTATCACGCAATCAGACGGACTGACCACAGCCAAGTCGCCGATGGATATGTTTCCGCCGGAGATTGACAACGATTTAAAGCTTGTAGACCAAACCATACGCGAGTATTGGGAATTATAAAAAGGAGAATGAAATATGAAAAAGTTTAACAGTTATGACAATGTAGAGGTTATCAAAGCGCAGGAAGCTTTGCCGATCGGCGGCTATGTGCTGAAAATTATGGACGCAAAAGAGGTTACATACACCTGGGGCAGTGTGCTTGTATTGAGTTTCGACATTGCCGAAGGCGAGCATAAGGATTTCTATGCGAACAACTACCGCGCGCAGCAGCAGGAAAATAAAAAATGGAAAGGCACTTTCCGTATGAATGTTCCGGGTGAGGACGGCACAGAGCAGGATGTATGGACGGCGCGTAAGTTTAAGACCAATATGCACGCGATTGAGGATTCCAATCCGGGCTACGCATGGAATTGGGACGAAAAGAGTCTGAAAGGAAAGCTTGTCGGTGCAGTATTCAACAACAAGGAGTATGAAGTCGACGGCAGACGACGGCAAGACGATAGACGGTGAAATTAAAATTGATTTTGACGACAGCATCATTCATGACACAGATGCGGAATTCGCAAAAAATATGCAGTTGGTAAATGCCGGCATTATGACAAAAGTACAATTCCGTCAATGGTGGTTTAACGAATCAGAATCAGAAGCAAAGAAAAACTTGCCTTCTGACCCCTACGATGGCGCAGGTGATGAATAATGCCGATTACACCGGAATTTTACGACTACGAATTTGACTATCTGCAAACGCATAAAGATTTGCAAGAAAGCATCCTGCGCGACATCACGCGGCGTATCCTAAAAACGGACTTTGTAACAGACACAGCGGCGTGGCAGGCAGAAAAACTGCAGCAAAGCGGCATGGTCTTTAATGATGTTCTTGCTGAGGTCGGCAAGCGCACCAGCAAAATGCCTAAAGAAGTCAAAAAAATATTTTCAGATGCGGAAACAGAGGTCTTTAATTACGACGATGAGCTACTTATCGAATCCGGATACAACCCGGAGACGATTAAGCACATCTCCCCTACCATGCGCCGCACGATTACTGCGGCATTGAAAAAGACATGCACCGATGCTGTTAATTTAACGAAAACGACTGCAAACACCTCGCAAAGTTTGTACATATCCGCTTGCGATTTGGCGCATATGCAAATTTCAAGCGGTGCATTTACATATCAGCAGGCTATCGCAAATGCGATTAAGCATGCGGCAAAACAAGGCGTTACAGTGACCTACCCTTCCGGGCATGTCAGCTCTCTTGATGTTGCCGTACGTCGCAGCGTGTTGACCGGCGTAAACCAGACCGCAGGCAAACTACAGGATATGCGTTCTGATGAAGCCGGGGTCGACCTTATGGAAATCACAGCGCACGCAGGTGCAAGAGAAGAGCACGCGGTTTGGCAGGGTAAAATTGTCAGCAAATCCGGACGAAAGGGTTATTTATCCCTTGCGGATATTGGCTATGGTTCCGTCACCGGCTTTCAAGGCGCGAATTGCCGCCATAACTGGCATATGTTCTTTGAGGGCATCAGCAAGCGCGCATACACGGATGAGATGCTGCAGGAAATGAACAACCGCACCGTCACCTACAACGGCGAAACGATGAAGGAATACGATGCGATTCAGATGCAGCGCCGATATGAGCGCGGTATCCGACAAAGCAAACAGGAACTTGTGATGCTGGATGAGGCAATTAAAAATGCGCCGGATGATGCGACGAGACAACAACTGCAACAGGAATTTGAAGCCGCTGCCGTGAAGCTCAAGAGCCGCGAGGCAAGGCTTGCAGATTTTGCAAAGCAAACTGGACTACGCCGCGACCGCTACCGCGAGCAGGTGTTTGCGGTTAAGACGGAAAAGACGATTGCTGGTTATGGTAAGAGCGTAAGCGGTAAAGCGGTATACCAGGCACAACGGCATTATGATGTATTCAGAGCTACAATTCCGGAAGCAAATGTACCGAAAACTCTTGCGGAATACTATCAAGTGAAGTATAATAACAAAGAGTTATACAAAATCTGGTCGTTGGATTATCGGCGCAGAGTTCGTTTGCAGCGAGATGCTGCATTGAGATTACCTAACAGCGATGTTGCTTATGCGGACGAGCAAAAATTTATAGGTTATTTATTCAACCCAGCGAACCCCAAAGGCTACGCAAAAGGCAAGGCTTTCGCAAGTCGTCTCGGTTATAGTGCAACGAATTATACAGAGTTGCAGAATCTGATAATGAAAAATGCTTCCGTATATCCAGCAAGGTTTATACGAAATAATGGGCATGGTGATTTATACGAGCAAAAAATTGTTTTGTACGGATTAAAAGGAAAGCCTGCCAATGTAGTGGTTGGATGGATAGTCGATGGAGCAGAAACGCGTATGACAAGCGCTTATATTAAGGAGGTTTGATATGAAAATTAAGCAATATCAAAATGTTAAGCTAAAAGACGGGCGCGAAGGGTGTGTGGTCGAGTGTTTTGGAGATGATGCCTTTTTGGTCGACATCGGCGACTCGCCTAAAGATTGGGAAACAATCAGTGTCAAAAAAGATGAAATCGAAAAAATTATTGATTAAAGCGCTTACACTTGTAGGTGCTTTTTTCGTACCATAACGTACCCGGCACGCCTCTCAACGATGCGGACCACGCCGGGTCTTAAATTTCAGCCGGAGGGGGCATGTTGGCTGGCTTGCTCCCTCACATAATTTTACCGCTGACCGATACGCGGTGTACAAATGGTCGGGTTGTTAGCTAATTGGGGTATGTGTTTTCGGATGCATACTTGGCAGAGTTGTTTCGGCAGCTCTGCTTTAGAAAGCGTTTGACAGTAAACCATACAAACCGTATGTGTTGAGGTCAAGCGCTATTTTTGTAAATTCACCTTTAAGGAGGTATAAACAAATGCATAAATGGCGTTTTCCGCCGTAGCACTTATGATTTTTCATAGGTGCTTTTTTATTGCCCTGGACACGGCATATAAACTGTTCACACTACCCTTGCGAAATGGGATATAAACTTTCGCTGCCTGCGGTGACACCGCATATAAAAACGGAGGTAATTATGGAATTTTTAAAAGAAATCCTCGGGGATATGTACGACAGCTTCGCCGAGAGAATCAACAGCTACAATACGGCAAATCCGGATAAAGCCGTAAAGCTTGCAAATCTTTCTGCCGGCGAATATGTCAGCAAGGAAAAGCACACAGCGCTCGAAGGCACTGTTGATGAATACAAAAAGCAGATTGCCGACCGCGATAAGCAGCTGGCAACGCTTGCAAAAAGTGCCGGTGACAATGAGGATTTAAAAAATCAAATTCAAAAGCTGCAAAATGACAACAAAACCGCTTTAGAAGATGCTGAAAAAAAGGTCGCAAAGGCACAGTACGATTCTGCACTTGAAATTGCCCTTGCAAAAAGCGGTGCAAAAAGCACCAAAGCGCTGCGAGGCTTACTCGATATGGACAGTATCAAGTTTGAAAACGGCACGCTGACCGGCTTTGACGAACAGCTGACTGCAATCAAAGCGGAAAACGATTATTTGTTCGAGGACGGTACACCGTCCACCGGGATGGAGCACGGCGGTACAGGCAGTAAGCTTGACGGCGTGGAGCAGCGTTTTTATGAGCGCAATCCCGACTTAAAAACAGACTGAGAAAGAAGGTAAAAAATTATGGGACACAATCAGCAGGAAAGATATTCTAATCTCGTACTTGCAAAGCTGCGTGCTTCGCTCGTACTCAAAGACGGCGTTGTGTTTAACAACGACTACGAAGGCAAGCCGACTGCAGGCGCGGTAAAAATCCCGACGCGTGACACAGAGGTTGCTATTTCCGACTATGACAAGGCAAATGGCATCGCTGCAACCAACGGCAAGACCGATTATGTAACATTGCCGATTGATAAGGACAAGGCAGTGAATGAAATCATCGACGGTTACGACGCTGCATCTGTTCCGGACAATCTCGTGGCAGACAGACTGGACAGCGCAGGCTATGTTCTGGCGCTGCAGATGGACAAAGACGGTGCAACCGCATTGCTTGCTGGCGGTGAAAAGAGCGTTGTTGCAGCACTCACGCCAGAAACAGTTTACAATGCAGTTGTAGACGTCAGAACAGCGATGTCTAAAGCAAGTATCCCGAACGACGGCAGACGCTATCTGCTTGTTACTCCGGATACATACGCGCTTATGTTAAAGGATAAGGATAATTTCATCCGCCAAGGCGACCTTGCTGAGAAGATTAAGGCAACCGGTGCAATCGGTCAGTATGCAGGCTTTAACCTGTACGAGTGGAACGACTCTACCGCAAACCTTGCATTTATTGCCGGCCATCCGAAGTTTGCTACGCGCGCGAAGGAATTCAGCGTGCCGGTGAAGGTACAGGACCTTTCCGGTTCCGGCAAGTACATTGGTGCATCTGCGGTGCAGGGCAGAATTGTCTACGCGCATAAGGTGCTGCGCAGCAAGGGCGTAGTGCTTGTATACTCCCCGACAGGCTTACTCGTTTCGGCGGCAGCTGCATCCACTGCAGGCAAGACCGTTGCAACTGTAACCGGCGGCAATGGCGGTAATCTGTTCTACCGTTTAAATCCGGCAGAGCGCGCAAAGTACGGTGACGATACAAAGGAAGGCTTTACAGCGCTGGCCAGTGGCACCACCGCAATCACAGCGACTGCTTCGGATATTATCGAAGTTGTCGAAGCCGATACGGACGGCAAGGTCGTGGCTGCCGGCTATGTAACAGCAGTGCCGAAGGCGTAAACGAGGTAACCATATGAAACTGTACGCAGATTATGCTTTTTACAAATCCGAATATTGCACTGGCGATGATACGGTCATCCCCGAAAGTGCGTTCGACAAATTGGCGCAGATTGCCTCGTACAAGGTTGACCTGCATACGATGCAACGCCTTACCTTCCCTCTCCCCGCGGAGGTGGAAACACCTGTTAAAAATGCCGTTTGCGCCGTTGCCGAGATTCTGCATGCGTACAAATCACACGAGGGTCTGCAGTCCGAGAATGTGGACGGATACAGTAAAACCTTTGCCGCCTCCGACGATAAAAAGCTAAACCGAGACATAGCCGATGCAATCGTGCTTTATCTTGGTATGACCGGGCTTTTGTATCGGGGGTGCGGCAATGGTTAAGAATGCAAACATCACACTGTATCATTACGACAGTGATGCCGAGACGTGGACAAAATCCGCGTTTCTCGGCGTCAGCTGGTATTCTCCTGTAAATTTCGGGCAAAGCGGCACAACTGAAACAAAAAAGGAACGCTGCATTGTCCGTATTTTTACGGATGAACACATCGAAATTTGCAATGAGGACTACATCGTTAAAGGCTTTTGCTATGAAGCAACCCCGCCGAGGGACACGCGTCGCCGTGTGGTCGCCTACAGCGATAATCGCAGAGGTTCACAAAGCATGCACCATTGGAGGATTGAGGCGCAATGAGCAATAATGTCGGCGTTGAAATCAAACTAAATTCTTTGCAACGTATTCTTGCTGACCGTGGCTTAGAAACGCGCGGCAAGGTGCAGGTGTTTATTGACAGTGAAGTGGTACGCCTTAGTGAACCATATGTGCCGTTTGCTACAGGTACGTTGGCACATTCGGCGGAAACCTCAAGCGATTACGGCTCCGGGTTGGTGGTGTGGGGCACGCCATACGCAGCGCCTCAATATTATCGTAACGGCGACGCAAAAGGCCTTCGCGGTCCGTTGTGGTTTGAACGCATGAAAGCAGACCATTTGGAAGAAATTTTAGACGGCGCAGCTCAAATTGCCGGAGGTGAAGCAACAAAATGATAATCAAAGCAATTCGGGATTATTTCAAAAAATGCCCGCTTTTGAAAAGCGGTAAAATCAATGTAAATTATTTGGGCGAAGAACCGATTCGGTATACGATCGATGCCGTACCGGCAGCCCCAATAATCAAGCAATATGTCGACGGTGGGAGTCAGAGGCAATATGTTTTTGTATTTGCGTCACGCGATTACTATTCGCCGAATGTATTGGAAAATCTCGAAACACAAACATTCTACGACGAGTTTGCGGCGTGGATTGAGGCGCAAAATGATGCTCGTAATTATCCGGTGCTTCCGGATGAAAAATACGAAGCGCTGGCCGTGCAGGTGCTCACGAGCGGTTACGCTTTTGATGCAACAACTAGGAACGCGCGCTTTCAAATTCAGTGCAGACTTGTTTACAAAAAGGAGCGATAAACTATGTTGATGAAAAGAAGCGACAAGGTCGCATTTATGTCCGTCGGTGACGGCGCAAATTTTGTGCGCATGAAAAACTTTACCGACCTTTCCACAAGCAAGAACCCGAAGGAATACACACGCCAGTATGTGGATGAAGATACGGAGCGCAACAGCGTGGTCGGCTACACGCCGGAAATTGCATACGCTTTCGATGCGGATACAAAGGATGCCGTACATCTTCATTTGCGCGGAATCGCGGACAACGAGCTTATCGGCGACGCTGCCTGCGTAGACATCCTTATTGTGGATTTAACCTCCGAGGACGAATCCGCACCGGGCAACTACAAAGCCGTGAAGCGTAATTTCTCTGCAGTAGCAGATAGCGAAGGTGACAGCACCGATGCGTATACCTACAGCGGTACATTTAAGGCAAATGGCCAGAAGGTAACCGGCACGGCGACCACCACGGATGAATGGCAGACCTGCACATTCACACCGGACAAGGAGTAAAATTTTTTGGGTATGGGGAGCGCCATCCGCTTCCCTACCCCCTATATAGGAGGCAAAAAATATGACTAAATTTGCATTCGGTGATTTTGAAGCCGAAATCGACGCAATGGATATGGACTTTGCGGAAAAATATGAAAATGCCGCTGATGCGCTCAATAAAGGCTACGCCAAAGTTCCAAAGGACGGAAAAATGAGCGAAATTATCAAGCAGAATGCACAACTTGTATTCGCGTTTTTCGATGCAGTATTCGGCGAAGGAGCTGCAAAGAAAGTTTTCGGCGACAAGGTAAATATGCGTGTTTGCAATGAGGCTTTACTTTTATTAGCGAAAGCCTATATGCAGGACCGCGACGAGAGCAACAACTTTGTCAACACGCAAATTAAAGAATTGTTCCCGACAAACAGAGCACAGCGCCGTGCAGCGAATAAGGCAGCGCCGAAATCATGAGCATACTGACTGCTCCGTTGCCGCAGAGTGTCGAAATCAACGGCGTGCAGATGCCATTGCGCACATCGTTTGCAAACTGGATGCAAATTGACGCTTACCTCGTTTGCGGCGGTATCACGATTTTCGAAAATGCTGCTGATATTTTTAAGCTGGCCTTCAATACCACAAACCCGCCGCCGAATTTCAAAGGCGCAATGCTCGCGATTGCAGAGTTTTACAGCGGAGCTATCGAAAAAGAACCGCGCCACGAATCTGCCGACGGCAAAATCAACCGTCCAAAGCGCATTTATAGCTTCGAGCACGATGCAAGCTATATTTATGCAGCGTTTTTGTCGCAATACGGCATAGATTTGATTGAAAATGCGTCTTTGCACTGGTGGAAATTCAAAGCACTGTTCGAGGCGCTGAATGAACAACAGAAAATAACAAAAATTATGGAGTACCGCGCTATGGATTTGTCAAAAATCAAAGACAAAAAACAAAGAGCGCAGTACAGACGCTTGCAACAGCTCTATGCACTTCCGGATATGCGAAGCGATGAGCAAAAAGAAATCGACATGATTAACGAACTCGAAAAAATGTTTTAGGTAATTCCATATTCTCATAACAAAATGCTTGCTATTGTCGGTTATAAAAACGCAGCGGGCGAATTCTGTCCTATTTACGATTATTATACCGGAATCCCATATTTGCTGAATGTTCGCATCGCTAAAGATGGTTCAAGATTCTTTATTCCAAAAACTGAAAGCATCAATACAAGTGTTCTTTATAGAGCTGCCTATAGTGAAAACAACGCATATCCTGGTACTGCGTTCGCAAGATTGGAAGTAGTTTTTCATGAGATATTACCATTTGAAAGAGGGTGAAAATAAATGACATACATAATCAAACCAACTAAAGGCCAATACGCAACCTACATATCGCGTCCGCTGGTTGCAAACGACGTGAATGCATACAAGGTTGTGTTCGATACCGCCGAGGATTTAACCGGCGCAATATTTACCGTTGAAGCAAGGCGAGCAGACGGCGAAACCATTACAAATGCAGGGATTTGCGCCGGCAATACAGCTGCATATATACTGCGCAGCGCAATGATTGCAGTTGCCGGCGAACTTATTTTGCGTCTGCGCATCGCGAAGGATAATGCGCTTTTGACGGAAGCAGAGCTTATTTGCGAGGTCGTTGAAGGTTTTGAAGCTCCCGGCGTCGAGCATGACGACCGCGTACCGGCGTTGGACGCATTAACTGTTGCGACGCAAAATGCATTAAATGCCGCTGAACTTACAGCGAAAGAACTAAAAGAAATCAATGAATCATTGCCGGAGGCTGACGACAAACTCTATGCAATCCGCAATCGCAAATGGGAAGAAATTGCAAACGACTTGCCGGAAATTACCATTGAAGAAGCAGATGATATTTACGAAGGTGTATATAAAGTCAAAAAGCTGGAATATAACGACTGGTTATATGGTGTGTTGTGTGCGTCACTGGGCTTTGATGCTTATCCCCACAGCGGTGTTGGTATCGAGGATACTGTAGATATTAGCTGCAAACAAACGATAATTTGGAGCAACGGCGAGATCGAAAAACGCGAGCGCTGTGATTATATTATGGGCATAGACGAACATGTGGTGCAAAACA
>JAZSGM010000141.1:0-5017 GCA_045532715.1 Clostridia bacterium | reverse complement strand
TCAGCATAATGCCACGCTTTGCCTGCTCGTAATCCTTATTGGTCTGCGTCATATCAATGATGCCGTATGCGGTATTTTCGCCGCTCTCGTAGCGCTCAAGCTCCGCGTAGTACTGATAGTACATATCCGGCATATCCTGCTCGGGATTTGCAATGATAGTGTTATTCGCCTCCGCGCGTGTGTGGTAGTACTGATAGTGACCGTTTTTCTCTGTCTTTGTGTGGTATTCGGGCCAGGAATATACACTGCCCGGGATTTTTTTATCCGATGGGTTTCTACCGTACATATGCACCCAGCGCTTACCAGCCCAATCGAGCACAAAACCACCGGCATCAAGCGCCGAATGCGCTGCGGTCGCATCACCTGCGTGTGCCATAACAACGAGTGCATCCAGATCCTCAAAGGAAGAACGCATCGAGATACCGTTTGCGCCGTACTGCTCATTCGACTTATAGAATTTATCGAGCGGCAGTGTACCTCCTGCGGCATTGTCCGGATCGTACCACAGAAGTGACAGCACTGCATCTTTGCCGTCCGCCGCTACCGCAGGATTCGTATCCTCTAAATTTTGTGCATACCAAGCGTACTGCGGCTTATCATATTTATTTGCAAGCCAGTACATAATCGGCGAACACACAATCTCGCTTGCAGCATCGCCATAGTTAAATGACCCTGTGATACCGTTATAATAAATCGGAAAATCACTCGTGTTGCTTAAACCGCGAACATCCTTAAAATCCAGTCTTGCCGGCAGTGTCTTACCCGGCTCGAGTGCGGAGTCGAGCGCAGCCATCGCTTTGACCTGATGACGCACACCGTAATCCCAGTAAGTCAGTGGCTCCGCATACGCACCGTCTGCCGAAATTTCCTGGAAGGAATACGGCAGACCGATTGCCGCCTTGTCTAAAACATAATCTGCAATCTCCGGCAGCTCGTCTGCAAAGGCAATTGCCGCAACGAGGTTTGAGCCATTACATACATTGTTCCAGTTGTTTCTGCCCATCATCCATGTCGTACCGACACCTAAGCCTTCATAGAATAAAACCGACTCATTAAAGCCCTTGTCACGTATCCAACCGACGATGTTGGCTTTCTCCTCCGGCGTCCAGGCATCATAGAGCCAGTCATAGCACAGCGCATACGCCAACAGAATATGCGCCGTACAAAGGAAGGCATCCGAGCCCCAATCCGGCCAGTTGCCGACAGCCTCTAATTCTTTATACACCCTGTCCTTATAGCGCACATCACCGGTTAAACCGTATGCCGCCGCAACCGGGATAATGTTCACTTTAAACGAGGTAGAGCAGTCGTATAAGTTGTTTCTTACGTTTCTGAAATACTCTGTCGTTGGTGCATCCAGATAAGCATCTGCACATTGGATAACCGTATCATACCAAGCCTTTGCATCCCCGTTGGTAATAGCCTTATTGCGAATGTCTTGCCAGTCTGTCAAATAAATACGCGGATGTGACTTGCGCATTACATCTAAATAACCCGTTTTGTCCTCATCTGCAACCTCAAGCTTTGCCCAGTTTGCAGTTGTACCGCCTACACCGAACAGACCGCCGATATCTTTATCCGTTGTTGTGATTAAGAAGTTATCAATTGCTGTCCAGCTACCGTCCGTTTCCACCTGTGCCTTGATGCGTACGCGGAAGTTATCCGCCTCAAACGGCTTCATTTCCTTTGTATGTAAAAGTCTGCCCGCTACATACACATCCGCTTTCCAATTCTTAAAGTCGCAACGGATTTTGATATGCGTCCAATCCGTAAACCTGTACGGCGTATTGAAGCTTACAAGTATATCATTTGTTGTTTGATCTACAAAATTCGTACTAAGACTGCTTGCGCCGATGCTGGATTTCACATCATAGTCAATCGTCAACTGCGTAAGCCCGTCCATCGGCACGAGGCGGTCGATGCGCGGTGAGCGCACCGTTTCACCCGCTGCACTCGGGTTGCCGTGATACGATTTGAGCATCATATTGTCCGGATTTGCCGGATCAGGTTCTGCATAAAAGCGTGCCAAATCCGTAATGGCACTCGAGGTAATGCCGCCGTTCGTCTGTTTTTTCGGCGCACTGCCGATTTTCATATCCTCAAAGTCCATATTAAGAATGGTGGTTAAATCGCCGCTCTCCGGTTTTTCATCCGCCGCATTATACTCGCTTGTCGGCAATTTATCTTCCTTAATCGTTTCACGGTTTACATATTTCATATCCGAGGTCGACATCTTGATATTGTCCAGCATAACGTAGCTGCCGTCGAGCGCTGCCTTTACCGTAAAGCGCACACCAAATTTGTCAAGCTCGCCAAAATCAACCGATTTTTCCCCGCCGTATTTTTCACCGTCCACATAAGCCTGCGCCGTACCGTTTTCCACATTCACTTTAACCTCAACGTGGCGCCACTGCTGCATATCTAAATCACTAAAACCAACCATACCGATAGAGTTATCCGGCTCGACTTGGCGAAACATCAGATTCATATGCGTTTCACCGTTGCCGCATATGTCA
Source organism: Clostridia bacterium (assembly GCA_045532715.1). Taxonomy (GTDB): domain Bacteria; phylum Bacillota; class Clostridia; order UBA1381; family UMGS1253; genus RGIG2041. Next base: position 2,501 of record JAZSGM010000141.1, on the reverse strand, counting down.
AAGGAAATCTTTAAATCCTTAAGACCACCTATGTTGACGATCTTCTCTGCACGCGGCGAACGCAATTCCGCCCCTGCCGCAGTTGGATCGCCGTGGTAGCCCTTTAAAACCTTGTTGCCGGTTTCATCCTTTTCGGTAAACATGCAGGCCGGGTGCTTAATGGCACTCAGTTCAAAGCCCGCATCCCCCTTTGGCGGCGCTACACCCTCCTCATAGCTTTCCATGTCTGCTTCAAAAAACACATTTTCACTCGTTTCCGCCGCCAATGCAAGCGGACCGCACAGCGAAAGCAGCATCACGATGCTCAACACAAGTCCGATGCTCTTTTTCCAAATTCCTTTCATTTGCATACACTCCTTTTCTTCTTTATAATTATTCGTTGCATTCCGTTTATTTTTTCCGTTTCGGCTTCTATATTTTATAATAGTATAATAAAATATAAAAGACAATATAAATTTTTGCACATTTTCTTCAATTTTTTGCGCAAAAAGCATCGCCGTCGAAACTGACGGCGATGCCGAAATAAAACTTATTCTACTGTTACCGGGACGCTTGCCTTGATTGTTCTGCCATTGGCTGTATACGCAATTTCAATTGCGGCAGAGCCGGCTTTCAGAAGTGTTACCTTGCCGTTTGCATCTACGCTTGCAACCTCCGGCTTTGTGCTGGTAAACTTGACATTTGCCATATCCAGTGCAACCTCGCCGCCATTTGCATTTTCACCTTTCACACAAAGCTGCGCGGTATTGCCTGCCAGCATATTAATCGAGCTTGCGTAAAAATAGCTCATCCATGCATTCTGGTCATCGCTTTCCATCTGCGCGCTGTCATAGAAGCGCACCTCGGAAATACCTGCCCAAGTGGAGTTGGACGAAAGCGTACAAGTCAGGCGAACAAAGCGCGCCTGTACATCACCGAGTGTAAATACTGTGTGATCAACGCCGAGCGGCGTTTCCACGCTTGTTACCTTCGTAAAGTTTACGCCGTCATTTGAAATCTCAACGTCGTATATATAGCTGCGGCTCATCGCCTTATAGCCGGAAAGTGCAAACGAATGTAAGGTCTTGACCTCGCCGAAGTCGTAGCAAATCCAGTTACCCAAACCGTTTGCCGACCAGCGGTTTACGGTTTCTTCACTGATGATACCGTCATATGTACCTGTCATCGGATACTTTTCTTCGGTCCACTCAATGGAGCTTGTTGCGCTCTGGATGGTTAAGTACGACTGGTAAGACGGAAGTCCGCCGGCCCCCTCTACCGTAACATCCAATTTTTTCGCTACCGTATCCGAGCCCGTACCGATTACGCCCTCGAATGCGTTTTCAACGAAGTTGAAGGTGTAGGTCTTGCCGTCAATCGTAACCGTTGCCGGACTGCCCTGGGTAATAACCGCTTCCTTGTCGGAAATCACTGAAATGGTCGGAACAGCTGCGCCCTTGGCAATCTGAACATTATAGTTATAAATCTCACTATCGAAGAATTTAATCTCCTGGCCGTCTGCCTGCACACGGATGTCTAACAAATCAATGATTTTGTTAATCTTCTCTGCATCGTAGGTTACCGGCTCGTCTGTGATGAGAATAAGACCTCTATCATCCCAGAAAACCTCTTTACCGAGCGCTTCTACAAGTGCGCGGAGCGGAATTAAGGTTCTGCCGCCGATTTCCTGCGCCGGAACGTCGAGCGTTACTGCGTTTCCGTCTACAAGCATTTGGTCGCTGCCAAGCTGCAATGTGATATACTTTGCTTCTGTCGCAATGCCGACGGTCTGCGTCGCATCGTCCCAGCTTACCTCGGCACCGATGTTTTCGGAGATAAAGCGTACCGGGACAAGCGTTCTGCCGTTTTGTACAAGCGGCTTAATATCTAAATTATTTGTGTCGACATAGGTCTTTTTACCCATTGCATACGCATTCGGATTATCCACCTTGAGCGCAACCACACCACTAAGCGCCTGACTTGTGGCTTTTGCACTACTACCGTTTACGTTCCAGTTTGCGAGCTTTGCAATCGGTTGCGCTACCGGGATGCCCTCACCTTCAGCGAGCGGCACAAATTCCACCGTCAAATCCAGTGTTGTCTGCTTTGTAATGTGAATAAAAAGCTTGTGTTCTTCAATATTCGGCTGAATTTCCGGATCCGGAGAGGTCGGCAGCGGCTCTGCCGCCATAATGCCAAGCTTTGCATCCGCAGGTCCCTGCGTGATGCGCACGAGCATTCTGTCGCCGTCCATTTCCAGAAGTGCACTCTTGCCGTCCGGTGCGAGCGTGATTTCTGCCTTTGTATTGGCAAACCAGTAAAACTCGCTTTCTGCCTTTGCCGTAATTTCGTCCTGGATAACAAGTACATCACGGTTGCCTGTCAGCATAATGCCACGCTTTGCCTGCTCGTAATCCTTATTGGTCTGCGTCATATCAATGATGCCGTATGCGGTATTTTCGCCGCTCTCGTAGCGCTCAAGCTCCGCGTAGTACTGATAGTACATATCCGGCATATCCTGC
>JAZSGM010000236.1:0-4099 GCA_045532715.1 Clostridia bacterium | reverse complement strand
TATTCCCCCGGAGGGTGGAAAGGGAAGAAAAGAGGGGGGATTTTCTATGGGGGTGGGCGGTCGTTTTTTAGATAAATATATACAGAAGCATTTCCGGCTGTTGCTGCTTTTGTTTTTGGCATTTACGGCAGGCGTCATTTGCGGTGCTCTGTATGCGTCTTCCTTGCCGCAGACAGAAATGAAGACGCTTGCGGATTTGTTTGAGGGACAGGCGGGGCTGTTTAGCGTAACGGACAGTCGCCGTGTGTTTAAAGCGGCGCTGGTGAATGCTTTGCAGCTGTGGGTGCTTTTGTCTCTGTGCGGTATGTCCGTTCTCGGTATTGCGTTTGCGCCGGTCCTGCTCGGTATGCGGGGATTCATGTGTGGCTTCAGCATTACGGTGCTGCTGTTGCTATACGGCTATCGCGGCTTGGGTGCCGCGGCTGCGGGACTTCTGCCGCAGATGCTGCTGCAGCTGCCGGCAATGCAGCTGCAGGGCAATGCAGCCATACAGCTATCGCGCACTTCAATGCAGCAGACCGATCGCACCGTGCGCCGCAGCAATTTTTTGTTCTACGGTCTGTTCTGTATCGTGATTTTTGCAGTTTTTGCCCTGGCTGCACTCTACGAAGGCTATGTTGGTTGGCTGTTGATTTTAAAAATCCTTTCCTGAATTTTCCTGCGCTTGCAAAAAAATATTGCAGGTTTATCAAAAAAAGTATGTACATTTTTGAAAAAATCCTGTACAATAGAAACATAAGGTTACATAATACACGGAGGACGGCCTATGCTTGGTCAATATCGTGACAATTATATAGACTACATAACAAAAGAGCGGAAACTGACCGCAAACACCCTTGAGGCTTATAAACGTGATTTGAATCACTACATAGCCTATCTGCAGGAAAATAAGCTTGCTGATATCCGTCACGCCAACAAAACCGTTGTGCTGACCTATCTGCTTTCCATGCAAAAGCAGGGCAAAGCTCCATCTACGGTTTCGCGTACACTTGCAACCCTGCGATCCTTCTACGACTATCTGCTGCGTCGCAACCTGGTCACCGAAGATGCAACGCAGGGACTCGATACCCCGCGTGTAGAGCGGAAGCTGCCGCAGATTTTGACCGCACAGGAGGTCGATCGTCTTCTGGATGCACCAAAATGTGTGGATTTAAAAGGCTACCGTGATAAAGCCATGCTGGAGCTTCTCTATGCTACCGGCATGCGTGTCAGTGAGCTGATTGCGCTGCAGCTTGAAGACGTAAACCTTCAACTCAGCTTCGTTCGCTGTGTCTCCAAAAAAGAACGCATTGTTCCCCTCGGCAGACTTGCCACCGAAGCGATTTCTGCCTACCTGACACACGCGCGTCCCTTAATGCTGCACGGCAACAATCATCCCACGCTTTTCGTCAATATGAACGGCCACCCCATGACCCGCCAAGGCTTCTGGAAAATTATCCGCTCCTACAAAGAAAAAGCCGAAATTTCCTGCGAGCTTACCCCGCACACCCTGCGTCATTCCTTTGCCGCTCATCTTCTCGAAAACGGTGCCGACCTGCGCTCCATCCAGGAAATGCTCGGTCACAGCGATATTTCCTCCACGCAAGTCTACGCGCAAATGACGAAGAATAAGTTGAAGGATATATATCAAAAATCCCATCCCCGCGCATAAAAATACGGGTAAATTTTGCGCAATACTTCGTTGTCGCATCGCCGCATACAAAAAGTATAGCGCCGATACTCCGCCTCGTCTTGCACAAAATTTACCGCGTATTTACTCGAAGTGGGGACACACAAAAAAGCAACAATGTTGAACTTACAATACAAATTATACTAAGGAGGGTATACATATGGAATTTAAAGGGTTTATGGAAAAAATTATGCAGTACACAAAAAAGACACAAGAGGTTGTTGTACAGAAGTCCGGTGAAGTTGCTAAAATGACGAAGCTGAAGATGGCGATTGTGTCCGCTGAAGGAAAGATCAAAGATGCGTACACGACTATCGGCAGAATTGTATATGAAGCTTACCGTGACGACGAAGGCGATTCGGATGCAATCGAAAGCAAGTGTAAGGAGCTTGATGAGCTGTATGCGGAATTGGCGCAGTTGAAGGCGGATTACTCAGTTGTACGCAATATGAAACGTTGCGAGGCTTGCGGCACGGAAAATGCGGCAGAAGCAACCTACTGCTCTAAATGCGGCGCTGTTCTGGCACAGAAGGTAGATGAAATGCCGGAAAGCAAGAAGGAAGAAGAGGTTGTAGAAGTAGAAACTACGGAGGAATAAGACGTTCAGGAGCGTGTGCCTTGGCATGCGCTCCTGAAAGATTTTAAAAGAAAATTTCAAACAGAGCTTATTTATAAATGCAGAAGTGCTTAAAAATCAAGCGGAAATGGTTTTGTTTTGATGTTAAATTCACAAAGATTTGCAAGAGGATAATTTTCTCTTGCAATTTAAGTGGCATTTTGCTATACTTTATTTTGTAGTGTAAATTCACCTGAGGAGGTAGATATATATGGCAATCAAGAATGCATATCTTGCAGGCGTTTATGCCCAGGTTGAGGCGAGAAACGCAGGCGAGAAAGAGTTTTTACAGGCGGTTTATGAGGTATTGGAATCCTTTGAGCCGGTTGTGGAAAAGAGAGAAGACATCGTAAAAGCCGGTATTATCGAAAGAATCGTAGAGCCGGAACGCTTTGTTCAGTTCCGTGTGGCTTGGGTTGACGATGCAGGTAAGGTGCAGGTAAACCGTGGCTTCAGAGTACAGTACAATTCGGCAATCGGTCCGTACAAGGGCGGTATCCGTTTCCATCCGAGCGTAAATGCTTCGGTTATTAAGTTCCTCGGCTTTGAGCAGTGCTTCAAAAACAGTCTGACCACCCTCCCGATGGGCGGCGGTAAGGGCGGCGCTGACTTTGACCCGAAGGGCAAGAGCGACGGCGAAATTATGCGTTTCTGCCAGAGCTTTATGACAGAGCTTTCCAAGTACATCGGCCCGGACACAGACGTGCCGGCAGGTGATATTGGTGTCGGCGCAAGAGAGATCGGCTATATGTTCGGTCAGTATAAGCGCCTGCGTGACGAGTTCACCGGTGTGTTGACGGGTAAGGGCTTGACCTACGGCGGTTCTCTGGCGCGTAAGGAAGCAACAGGCTTTGGTCTTTGCTACTTTACAAAGGAAATGCTTGCTGCCAAGGGCGACAGCTTCGAAGGGAAGAACGTTGTCATTTCCGGGTCCGGTAACGTTGCAATTTATGCAGCGCAGAAGGCAACTGAGTTTGGTGCAAAGGTTATCGCAATGTCCGACTCCAACGGCTACGTTGTGGATATGAACGGCATTAACCTTGATGTAATTAAGCAAATCAAGGAAGTTGAAAGAGCAAGAATTAAGGAATATGCTGCACGCGTAGAAGGTGCAACCTATACAGAAGGCTGCCGCGGCATCTGGAGCGTAAAGTGTGACATCGCACTGCCGTGCGCAACACAGAACGAACTCAACGGTGACGAGGCAAAGACCTTGATTGCAAACGGCGTTAAGCTTGTTGCAGAAGGTGCAAATATGCCGTCTACACCGGAAGCGGTTGCTGCATTCCAGGGTGCAGGCGTGCTCTTCGGACCGGCAAAGGCTGCAAACGCAGGCGGCGTTGCAACATCGGGTCTTGAAATGAGCCAGAACTCTATGCGTTACAGCTGGAGCTTTGAAGAGGTTGACGCAAAGCTGCAGGGTATCATGAAGTCCATTTATAAGGCTGCAAGCACTGCTGCAAAGGAATACGGCTGCGAGGACAACCTCGTTGCAGGTGCAAACATTGCCGGCTTCTTAAAGATTGCTGAAGCGATGATGGCACAGGGCGTTATGTAATCATAAAAAAAGACCGCATTCGCGGTCTTTTTTTTGTTTACTTTCTTCGCTGATTCTGCTTATAAAAAGGTAAAATCGGCGCATTGCTTCGTTGCAAAAGCAGCCCCGTACGCGAGTACTGTGTCTGCTTCTGCGCCTTGCACTGCATCCGATTTTCCACTTTTTATGCTGGTTTGGGTTATGTGTTTCCTTTGCTGTTTCCAATTGTAAAATGGTGATTTTAGCGCATTACTTCGTTACAGAGGCAAGCCCGTAC
>JAZSGM010000106.1:0-1969 GCA_045532715.1 Clostridia bacterium | reverse complement strand
AGACGGCAAAAACCCCTTAAAGGTCACCTTCCCGGATTATGAAAACAAATCCTCGGATATTGTGAAAATGTATTTAAACGGTGCTTTTGGCGCACACGCGGACGATGTAAACGCCAAAGCGGCATCGACATTTTTTGCCATCGACCGCTACGTATCATACAAAACGCGCTGGGAGGCAGACTACCTTTCTGACCGCGTGATTGTGGCAGACCGCTATGTAACCTCCAATATGATTCACCAGGCATCCAAGCTGGACACCGTTGAGGAAAAGGAAGCCTTCATCGACTGGCTGACGGATTTTGAATACGGCATCTATAAGCTGCCCGCGCCGAGCAAGGTTGTCTTTCTGGATATGCCGCCACAGTATGCTGCAGAGCTTACCAGGACGCGTGCCAACAAATCCACCGGCGAAATGGTGCAGGATATTCACGAAAGCGACCGCGCATACATTCAGAAAAGCTACGAAAATGCACTTTGGGTTGCCAAGCGCTACGGTTGGCACATCATCAGCTGTGTAAAGGACGGAAGTATACGCACGATTGACGATATCTCCGATGAGGTTTATAATTATTTTATGAAATAAAGGTTCACACGAACCTTTATTTTTTTGTCTTGACACAGACAACAAACTTTGCTATGATTGATAAGGTTTTAAACGACAGCACCGAGGTGTAAGAAATGAATTTATCCAACAAAAGAAAACTATTGATTTTGATATTAACCTATCTTGCCTATGTCTCCATTTATGTGGGGCGGTTGAATTTAACGCAGGCTGCACCGGTTTTTAAAGCAGACAACATTCTCACCCAAACACAAATCGGCTTGCTCGGCAGTATATTTTCCGGCATTTACGCCTTTGGCAGACTGATAAACGGTGGGCTGAGTGACCGTATTTCTCCCTATATCATGATAGGCAGCGGTCTGGCACTTTCTGCTTTCGGCAATATCTGTATCGGCTTTTTGCCGCCGTTTGCCGCAATGCTCGTTTTGTGGGGTATCAATGCTTATGCACAGTCCATGCTCTGGAGCTCCGTAATTAAAACGCTGTCCTTGATGTACGATGCAGAAAAAGCGAAGAAAAAGGCTTCTGTTATGGTTACCAGTGTGGCAACCGGTAATATTTTAGGTATTATTTTAAACACCGCATTCATCAACAGCTCCGGCGTCGCGTTTGCCTTTTTTATCCCGGGTTTGATTACACTCGTTTTCGCTGTTTGCATTGTGCTTTCAAGCAAATCGCTTGTCCTCGAAAAAAGCACTGAAAAGAAAACGATGTCCTTCAAAGCACTCTTTAAGGATAAAAATGTGCGCACGGTAACATTGCCGGCATTTTTTCACGGCGCGATTAAGGACAATATCAGCCTCTGGATGACCGTATTCTTCGTCGCAAAATTCGAAATTGACTTAAGCAAAGCGAGTCTGTTTGTGCTTTTTATTCCGAGCGTCGGTCTTTTGGGCAGACTCATCTATATGCCGCTCTATCGCCTCTGCAGGGAAAACGAGCACCGCGTTTCCGTATTTTCGTTCATTGCGTGCGCACTTCTTGCCTTTGTGATGTGTATTGCACAAAATCCGCTCGTAGCTGCAATCGCGCTCGGCTTGATTTACGCGGCTGTATCGCTGATTAACACATCGATGCTCTCCATCTTTCCGATCAGCTTTGCATCCGTCGGCAAGGATGCAACCGTCAGCGGTCTGATGGACTTTATCACCTACGGCGGCGCAAGTGTAGCCTCTTTTGTCTACGGCTTTTCCATCGAAAGCTTTGGCTACAATTCCATGTACATTTCCTGGATTGTAATTTGCGCACTCTCAATTTTGATTTTATCTAAACTTGCATACAAAAAGGGTTGAGATTAAGAATGAACTGCACCAGTTTGTGCAGACAGCACAAAAAAGAGTGTCTATGGCATAAGTATTAAATTTTAAGCAACATACTGACTTCGTTTTTCAAGCGGAGTCAGTTTTG
>JAZSGM010000207.1:0-26020 GCA_045532715.1 Clostridia bacterium | reverse complement strand
GGAACAGGGTTTTTGCTGTTACCTGCCGGTGCAGGGGAAACATCAAGCGGCACGGTATCCGTATAGTAGAATTTTGCATCTGCCGGACCTTCCATAATGTTGATCCAGAGACGCTTGCCCTGCTGCTCCAAAAACACACTGCGCTTGTCTTTTGAAACCGTAATGTCGGCTTCCGTGTGCGCAAACCAGTAAAGCTCGGCAGGGGATTTGGTTTTGATTTCATCCTGCACGATTACGCGGCTGCGATTATCCGTAAGTGCGATACCGCGCTTTGCATCGGCGAATACATCGTTTGTTTGCGTGATATCCATAATGCCGAAGCTTTCTGCAGCCGATGTACCGGAGGCAATCACCTGCGCAAAAGCATTCTGCTTCTGGTCATCGCTGCCATTCGGGTTTGCGATGATGGTGTTGTGTCCTTCTGCGCGCGCCCAGTAGTAGTCGAAACGACCGTTGCCGAAGTAATTGTCCACGGCGTAGGTATTGACGTCCGGGTGCGTAAACCAGCGCACGCCGTCTGCCTCAATAACGAAGGAGCCGAGGGCCAGGTGGATATGGCTTGTGTCATTGCTGCCGCCGTGCATTGCGGCATAGATTGCATTTTTGTCCTCCCAGCTCGAGCGCAGAATGATGCTGTTGGTTGTCAGAAGCGGTATATTTTCCGGCGCAGCATCGTAGAATTTATCCAGGCTGAAGCTGCCCGGCACGAGGTTTGTTTTGTCCTTGTTATACCAAATGATGGACAAGAGCGCATAAAGACCTGAATTGTAGCCGAGTTCTTTTTCGGCGTTTAATTCATACCAGGCATATTGCGGCTTGTCGAAATAGTCTGCTGCCCAGAAAAACCATGGGTCACGTGTGCGGCGGCTTGTACCGTCACCGACGATGAAGGCTTCCACCGGACCGTTGTAGTAGGCAGGAAAATCGCAGGTTTCCGCTACGCCCGGGTAGTCCCAGAGCCGCAGAGACTGTGGAATTTTGTCTGCATCCTTGGCAGCGGAGTCAATGACCGCCATACCGCGGAGCAAAAAGCCGGTGCCGTAGGACCAGTAGCGGATGCCCTCGGAATAGCCGCCGTTTTTATATACGGTCAGACCAAGCGGTATATTATCGCCCGCCTTTTCCAACAGATAATCGCACACGTGCGGATACTCGTCCGCGATTGCGATAGCGGCGAGCATGATGTTTGTGTTACAGATGACGTTCCAGTTGTTGTCCATCTTCGTAAAGTCAACGCCAAAATTTATGCCGTGGTACACATATACGGCAGTGTTGATACCCATCCGCATCAGCACATCCAATACCTGCGTGCGCTCGGCCTCCGTCATAGCGTTGTAGAGCCAGTCATATGCCATGGAAACGCCTGCCATAAACTGTGCGGTGGTGAGATAGTGCCCTTCATCCCAGGAGGGGAAGGTGCCTGCGTGAATGATTTCTTCAATGCAGCGCTGCTTGTAGCGCGCATCGCCTTCAATATTATACACAAAGGCGAGGTTGGAGCAAATATCCAGAATCGACTGACTGACCGGCAGTGCTGAGCCGGTTGCGCCGGCAATAAATTCGGTTACCGGCATAGTAAGATACTTGTCAGCCGTCATTTTCACACCCTCGTACCATTTTTTGCAGTTGGCATCGGTTTGGATTTTTGCTTTGACGCTGTCCCATTCAGTGACGAAAATGCGCGGATGCGGCTTCAGGTTTTTGCTCATTTGCATATCCTTCGGTGCAACGTTTGCCCAGTCGACCTGCTTGTCGCCGAGCAGCACGCGGTTGGATTCAACCTTGTCATAGGTGTAAACCACGACATTGTCAAAATATGCATTTTGCCCTGCCGGCAAAAGATTCATAAACCAAAGCTCAGTTGTTGCTAAATCTGCAATCGCGCCGAGTGCATACTCTGTGCGATATGCTGCACCGTTTACCGAGGAGGTAACGGTGTTCTTTTCAAAATCGAGCTCGATTTTGGCATAGTTCCAATCCGTTTGGCTGATTTCCTGCGCGCCCAGCTTCTTGCCGCCTTCGGCAATGATTAAGTTGGTATTCGCCTTGCCGTCCGACTGCAGAGAAATCTGCACCTTGCCGCCTGCCGGAATGAAGGCAAATTCGACATACGCCTTTTTCATGCCTTCGGCATAGATGCTTTTTTCGATGCGCGGTGCACGTGCCGTTGTCGTATTGTTATTGAATTCCAGTACCTTATTTTCGCCTATGCCCTTGATTGCAGTATAAGCAGTATGGGAGGACCAATAGCCCTTTGTGGTGTCGATTTTATCGTTTTTGTAGTTAAAGGTATCGTTCATCAAAACGTTTGCATTTTCCGGGATTTTGATGTCCTGTGGCGGCTGCGTGCTTAATTCCAAAGCCGTATTGCCGATGTCGGAATTATCCGTTAGCTGCTTGCCGGCTTCTTTGCCACCGGCGTTAATTAAAGCGACATCTGCGCTGCCGACGGTTATGATTTGTACATCATCGAGCAGCACCTGCGTGCCGTCCTTTACGGTGGCGAGAAAACGGAACTGACAGGTTGCCCAGTCTGTTACCGGGTTGATGCCGCGCTTTTCTTCTACTACGGCGCCGTCGGCTGTGATTTTTGCCGTCAGGTTCTTTTTGTTTAGCGTCACTTCAACGGTTTTCCATTCTGTAGGACCGGTAAAGAAAAGCTGCACATTCGCTGTCGCATCCGTCATCCATTGCAGTGCAAATTTTGCGCCGCTGCCTTCTACACGCACACGGAAACGGAAGGTGACTTCCTCTACGGGATTTAAGTTTAAGTATTTTTCAATGCGCGGACCGCGCAGTGTATCATCGCCGTCATTGGAGAGGCGGAGCATTTTGTTTTTGGCCTCTTCAACCACAGCAACCTTCACGGTTTCCTTCTGTACGACATAGGACCAAGCGCCCTGAGTGTTCGCCGAGGTTTTCGGTGTTTCTCCGGCAGTGTAAGCGGAAAAATCATCTTCGAAAACTACGGTTTCTGCCGCCATTGCCGGCAGCGACGGCAGCAGAGAAAACATCATGGTTATACAGAGGAGAAGCGATAGAATTTTCTTTTTCATGGTTTATTCCTCACTTTCGAATTCAAATTCGAAATCGTAGCGTTTGCTTTCGGTTGGCATAAAACTGTATGTATAGATATTGGAAGCTGTCTTTGTCAAAAGCGCGCTCTTCGGCACATAGCCGTCCGGTACATACAGCGTCACCGTATACAAATCGTTTGCGACAAGCTCGCTTGTGAATGCAAGCTTGTTTTCACGCCGGGACAGAGTCTTGATTTCTGCCGCACCTTGCGTAATATGACGTGAGGTGGAAACAATCTGCGGCTGTGCCTGGACCGGACGCAGACACAGAATACGGCTTTCGCAGGCATCCAACGTAAACATCAGGCTGTCATCTGCCATGCCGAGGTATTCTTTTTTCGTATAGTCATATACATGGTAGCTGCCTTCGTCCAAATACAAATCCGCACCGAGGCGTATTTTGTATTCAGTTTCGGTTTGCTGCAGGTTAAATACATCCAGCACCGTGTAGTCCTCAAACGGCAAAGCTACATTTAAGTTGATAGTCAGTACACGCAAATCGTGTACATGTCGGCGCACATCCATAGGATGAATATCAAGCACGGGCAAGCAACGGCGGATGAGATCTACGCGTTCCTCCGGCAGAGTAGGCAATACATCGCCGAACGTCATCGGCAGACCGAGCATGGATACAAAGTAGGCGCGCGATGCTGCCTGGGCATAGGTGTTGTATTCTTCACGCAGAATCAGGTTGTCCGGATCGGCATAGAGCGCAATGTTGTGCACGGGATAGTAGCGCATAATCATCTGAATGCCGGCTTTTAAAAACTCATCCCAGCCGAAAATATCGTCGCCGACACGCGCTGCGTCAAATACATCTGCACCCCACAGTACAGCGCGGTCGCTGCTGCCGGAGCAGGAGAGCATATACACGTCCTCGCCGAGGATGTCTCGTGTTTTCTTTACCACATTGTGATAAGCCTCGAAGGTGGTTTTGCTCGGATCGTACATTTTATCGTGATGCTCTTCGTGCATTTGAAGGGCAATCGGAATTGTGTCAAACTTAATGGCAGAGTACCCCCAATCGAGCACGTTTTGCACGGCTTTCGGCAAATAATCGTTTAAGAATTTCGGGTTTGTGAAATCGTAGAAATATGTACCGCACCAGCTGGTTTCCTTGTGCAGCACAACATCCGGATTCTCTTGTATAAACTTGTTCATGCCCGGCTCGTGTGTATAGCCAATCCACAGCGCCGGTCTTAAACCGAGTTCTTTAATCTTGCCTGAAACATATTTTAAGCCGTGCGGATACTTTGTGGCATCCGGCAGTAAGGAATTTATGCCGTCGGTGCGCTCGGTGTCAAATGCATTATGATACCATTCCCAGTCTACCCACAGTGTGTCCGCACCGAAATCCTTTAAGTGCTCTGCCTGCCAAGCGGCATTTTCAAGCACATTTTCCTCGCAGGCATCGAATTTTACGGCATACCAGGTCATCCAGCCGACCGGCGGCTTTGTATAGCCGCGCTTTTTGCTGATGGGGGCATATGGAAAATGGTAGCGGTTTGCCATGACATCGGTTTCAAATTCAAAACGAAACTTTCTTTCCATATCAAGAACGCCCGTTGTCAGAGAGAGGGTATAATTCTTCTTTGACCAGTCATAGCGGAAACGGATTTTTTTGCCGCCGGATACCCGGAGTGCGCTGTCCGTTTCGCGGTCAAAAAGCATATTATCTGCCGCAGATGCAGCAGGTCCGCAGGCGCAGCGCAGCTGCGTGCCGTTTTCAATGTCGGACATCGGGAAGGCATCGTTGCCCCAAAAGACATCACCGACAACCTCAATGTGACAGCCCTGAGCAAAAGTTGCGTTGAACACGATATTTTCTGCGGAAACATGGAAATATAACGTAATGCTGTCGGTGCCATTGCCACCTGTATATTTGACTGTCAGCGCGTGCTTATCTGTTTCGCGCTCGTGTATACATTCTTTTTGCGTAAAGTCTGCAAGTGAACATGCACGGTCTGCATAGTGCAGCTTTGCAACTCTTGCGTCTTTGAAAAATACGCCCTTTTTGCTGTTGGCAAGTGTAAAGGTGTCATTTTCCAAATCATAGCTTACGCTGTTTTCCAAATAAGAGCAATACTGTTTATCTGGCATTGTTTTCACCGTCCCTATTGCTTATTATATCATCTTTGTTTAAGCAAGACCATATTTTTTGAGCATTTCTTTTTCAAAATTCAAAAGATATGCCGCTTCTTCGTCGATGCGTGCCTCGGACGGATTGTCGATTAAGTCGCGGAATACCTTGATATCACGGCCAACCTCACCGCCCTGCATTACAAACGGCTCGGATACGATGCGGTTTTTGTAATTGATATCCTTAAGTGCACCGAAAATTTCATCCCAGTCGAGGTGTCCTTTGCCCGGCGCGGTACGGTTGTTTTCGCCGGTATGGAAGCTGGTGAGTCGGTCACCGACCAAACGGATGGCATCGCCGATGTTTGTTTCTTCAATATTCATATGATAGGTATCTAAAAGCACGCCGATGTTTTTGCTGTCGATTTCGTCTGCGTAGGCAAGCGCTTCTGCGGCTGTGTTGATGAGACAGCCTTCGAAACGGTTTACAGCTTCAACACAGTAGGTTACGCCGTTGTCTTCTGCTGTTTTGATGATTTCGCGCATGCTCTTGATGCTGTTTTCCCAGAGCGGGCGCTTGTCATCCATGACATACGAAGGCGTACCCCAGCCGGCATAGCTTACGCCGGAGAGGAGAGTGCCGTCCATATAGCCGATGCATTCCACAATGCGCTTTAAGTAGTCCACGCCGCCAAGACGCACTTTTTCGTCCGGTGAGGATACATCGTAGGCGCGGTCTAAGCCTAAGCTGTAGGTGAGCTCGATGCCGACCTCATCTGCAAGCTTTTTTAAATCGCGCATATGCTCTTTGGACATTTCCAAAAGCGGCTGCGCCTGAAATTCCAAAATGTCAAAACCGATATTCGCCGCCTTTTTTATGTATTTTGCGTGATCCGCATCCCAATTCTTTTCCCAGAAGTTCATAAAAATACCAAGCTTGTTCATAATTATAATACCTCCGTTTCGATTTCAAGATAATATTCGAGTGCCTCTTTTACGGCATCTGCGTGGTGTCCGTAAACAAAGCCGATGTGATGCTTGTAGCCGTTTCGTGCAAGATAGTTCGATACATTGTCAATGTTTTCTTTTTCTACGACCTTACCGCAGCCGAAGAAGGCTTCTTCAATCTCATCGTCTGTGAATTTTGCATCCGATACCACGGAGAAAAGCTTACCGTCTTCTGTCTTCAGTGTGCCGAAGGTAATGTCGCCGGAGCGGATTTTGCCTTTGTTTACACCGACACCCGTGCCGTCGCCAAAGGTCTTTTTAAACATCAGGTGCTCAATGATTTCGCCCTTGTCTTCTAAAGAGGACGGTGCGCACGGACCGCAGTGGAAGGCGATGTTTTTATTTTTGTCGATGCCGTAGTTGTTGTTCCAGTCGAGTAGCATGCATGGACCGTCGGATGCAAGGGAAAGTGCGCGCATCATGACAGCATTGTTGATATCAAGCTCGCATGCAGCGCTGATGCCCATTTCATTTAGCAGACCGAGGCAGATGCAGGGCGCAATACCGAATTCGAGCTGGAATTCGTTCCAGCAACGAATGGCAATGGCATCGAGGTCGAATTGTTTGATAATGTCTTCTAATACAACCTGCAATCTTGCAAGGGAGCAAAGCTTTTCTTCCGGGTAGCTTTTAAAGGTGGTCACAGCGTTGATCATTTCTTTCTTTTCAAGCATAGCCGTTTCAGATACAGCGCGCATCCTTGCAAAAATTTCGCTTAAATCCAGTGCTTCTACGTTGATGCCTTTTCTTTGCAGTGCAATTTCATCCGTGCGTACGGTTTTGAATGCAGTTGTTCTTGCGCCGATGGCGCCGACGTTGACAGAGCGCATACCGCCTACCACGCGGCAGAGCGCTGCAAAGCGTTTTAAATCTTTATGGAAACTTTCGCATGCGGGAGGCACGACGAATTCTGTTGTCAACGTGTACTTAATGCCGGCTTGTCTTAAAGCATTGCACATCGCAAACTTGCCGCACATCGCATCGCGGCGGTGCGCAAAATCCATTTTGCCGATTTCATCCGGATATGCCTGAATCAAAATCGGAACATTTACATTTTTAAATGCGGCAAGACCGCCGTTTTCGTCACCAAAATTGGGCAGGCACAGGATGATGCCGTCATACTTGCCTTCGTTTTCTTTTAAAAACGCAGCATATTTTTTTCCCTCTTCCAGGGTTTCAACCGCGCCGTAGCGGGTTTGCTCTGTCGGCATGCAGATATAGTTATATCCGCAGTCCGTAACCGCTTTTTGCATTTCTGAGATTGCGTCGGCAATGACTTCGCCGGGGAAGAAGCCGCGGTTGCCGAAATAGAGAGCAAATGTTATTTTTTTGTTCATATGGAACACCTCCGATTCTATCGTACATTTTTTGAAGGGAAAAATATAGATACATACAGAATGAAAAATAGCACTTTCTTACTTGACAAGATGACAAAAATACTATACTCTAAAACAGAGGTGAGGCTTATGCCAACTGTATTTGATAAAAATAAATTGCGTACGGTGTTGAAGGACTTTTATACTTTAACCGGCTTAACGTGCAGTGTGTTTGATGCAAATTTCAACCAGATTATTTTTTATCCGAAGCCGATGGCGACGCTTTGTGCAAAAATCAAGTCCACGTCGAAGGGGAGAATGCGCTGCCAAAGCTCGGATATGCAAGCGTGTATTAAAGCGGCGGAAAAGCGCGCACCGTACACCTTTACCTGCCATGCGGGGCTGGTGGATACAGCGACGCCGATTATTTACGGCGGTGAGATTATCGGGTATATGATGTTCGGACAAGCTGTGGATGCAGAAGGTGTTTATGCAAACAAGGAAAATGTAGTTTTAAACTGCAAAGACTACGGAATAGATGAAGCGACAACCTGTCGTCTTTATGACGAGCTTTTGGTGATGAACCATGAAAAGGTCAATGCGGCGGCAAATATTCTGCATATGTGTGCATCGTATTTACATCTGCGTCAAATTGTAAAGGTAGAGAAAAATGAGCTTGCTTCCGGTATTGATACCTATCTGGACGAAAATTTGGACAAACGTATCTCTTTGGAGGATTTGTGCGAGAAGTTTTCAGTTTCGCAAAACCAGCTCTACGCGCTGTTTCATACGTATTTTAAAACGACGGTCACAGCATATATTCTGCTCAAACGCCTCGCGCGTGCGAAATCGCTTCTGGCAACAACCAATCTGCCGATTTCCCGGGTGAGCGAGCAGGTCGGCTTTGCGGATTATAACTACTTCATCCGTTTATTTAAAAAGAAAACCGGCTATACACCTTTGCAGTTCCGGAAAAAATTCCCGCATGAGGTGATTGAATAGACGGCGAACTGCTTGCGGCACGGATAAAAAGCCCGGTGATTGGGGAAATCACCGGGCTTTTTTAGGGGGTATATTCAAACGAATGTGCGGGGTAACACAATCGTCAGAGAGGCAGGGTAACTGTGTATTCGATATATTGTTCTGTCTTTTTTTCTTTGATTGCGGCGCGAATGCCGGAATCGTTAATCATACGTACGGCCTGTCGCAAGGTATTGACTGCGATTTTCAGGCTTTGTCCTGAAAGGCTGTGTATTGTGGGCTTGGGGTTCTCTGCTTTTAGCAGTTTATCAATCCATGCTTCTGTTTGTGCGACATTCAGGCTGTGCGCAATAATGCGTTCAAGTGTTTGCGTTTGCAGCTTGTAATTGTCGCCGAGGCGAAGCAATGCCCGGGCATGCCGTTCGGTTAAGCCGTGCGCACGGATTGTTTTTTTGACCATGCCCGGCAATTTTAAAAGGCGAAGCTTATTGGCAACGGCGCTTTGTGTCTTTCCGATTTTCTGTGCGATTTGCTCCTGCGTCATGCCGTGCAGCCGTATAAGCTTTTCGTAGCCTTCGGCTTCTTCCAGAAAGCTTAAATCACAGCGCTGCAGGTTTTCCAAAAGCGCAACAAGTGCGGCGTCCTCTTCATCGAAATGGACTATAACTGCGGGGACGGAGGTGAGGTTTGCCATTTTTGCGGCGCGTAGGCGGCGTTCGCCTGCAACGAGCTCATAGGCACCTCCGAGACGTCTTACCGTAATCGGCTGCAGAATACCGTAGCATTTTACCGAAGCACAGAGCTCCTCCAGCGCAGCTTGATCAAAGTGGGTTCTGGGTTGGTATGGGTTGGGATGAATGATGTCTATCGGCAAGAGAGAGATGACGCCGGATGTCGCTGCATTTCGGCTTGTGGCAAGCGGTAAGCTCACGTTGCGTTCCTCCTTTGTGTTGTAATAACAAAAAAACGGCTTTCCCTTTTTCCGTCCCGGGCATTCCGTCCCGCAGTTGATAGCGGATTGTGTAACAACTTGTTCGTCGTTACAAACTAAGAATACCATATTTTGGAAAAAAGTAAAGAAAAACCGTTTTTGTTAATTCGACATATTTAATGCAGCATCGGCAAATTATAATGGTTTTGCTGACGGTTTATTGCCGCTGCGCGGATATTTTGTCGGTGTGGACAAAACCTTGTCAATGAAAACTATATTGTGTGCCAGATCCGTACCGGATACACTTACAGGCACAATGCCTGCTGTTTTACCGCCGAGAATATCAATTGCATTTTGCGCAAGCGCAAGCTCCTCTTCGGCGCCTGGTCCCTTGTAGGCAGCCATTTTTCCGCCGATTTTCACAAAGGGCAGACAGTATTCCGACAAGGTATTTAAATTTGCAACTGCTCTGGATACTGCCAGGGCATAATGCTCTCTGTATTTGTCGTCTCTTGCCAGATCTTCGGCACGGCTGTGCATAAGTGTCAGCTTATCGCAAAGCTTCAGCTTTTCGGCGACCGCTTCAAGAAAATGAATGCGCTTTGCAAGGGCATCGAGTAAGGTGATGTCCAGGTCGGGGCGCAATATTTTCAGTACCATACCCGGGAAGCCTGCGCCGGTGCCGACGTCTATGACTTTTGCGCCCTGTGGCAGTTTGTATGCCGACAGTAGCGCAGCGCTGTCTAAAAAATGCTTCTGCGCGACCTCGGACTTTTCCGTAATCGCGGTCAGGTTCATGACCTTGTTGGTTTCAATGAGCAGCGCATAATAGAGCTCAAACTGTTCAAGCATTCTGTCCGTATAGACAATGCCCAACGCATCTAAGCCGGATGAAAGGATATTGTTCATAATCAACCTCTTATTTCTGCGCAGCGCGGATGGTGTTTTTCATTAAAATTGCGCGTGTCATTACGCCGACGCCGCCCGGTACAGGTGTAATATAGGACGCCTTTTTCTCAGCGCTTGCGAATTCTACATCACCGACGAGCTTGCCCTCGGCATTTCTGTTCATGCCGACGTCGATTACGACAGCGCCTTCCTTAATCATATCCCCCTTGATAAATTCACCCTTGCCGATGGCAACCACCAGAATATCTGCGCGACGTGTGATTTCTGCCAAATCCTTTGTTCTGGAGTGGCAAATCGTAACAGTACCGTGGCGCTGCAAAAGCAGCATAGACTGTGGCTTGCCGACGATATTACTTCTGCCGACAACGACACATTCCTTGCCTGCGATATCAATATGGTATTCGTCTAATAATTCCATAACACCGGCCGGTGTGCACGGCAGGAAGTCATAATCGCCGATCATGATTTTGCCGACATTTGCCGGATGGAAGGCATCCACATCCTTGTCCGGACGAATCGTGTCGATAACCGCTTTTTCGTCCAAGTGCTTTGGAAGCGGCAGCTGCACGAGCAGTCCGGAAACTGTATCGTCTGCATTGAGCTTTTCAACAAGTGCAATCAGTTCTTCCTGCGTGGTCGTTTCCGGAAGCGCAAATTCACGCGATTCAATGCCGACCTCGCCACAGTCGCGGATTTTGCCGGCAACATAAACCTTGCTTGCCGGATCCTCACCGACGATGATGACCGCAAGGCATGGCTTAATGCCGTTTGCCTTGAGCTTTTCTGCTTCCAGCGCCAGATTTTCTTTTATCTTTTTGGAAAGTGCCTTTCCGTCCATAAGGATTGCCATTTTTTATTCCTCCTGTATTTTGCTGCTTGCCCGGCTCAGGTCGTACAAGACAGTTTTTTGTAAAGCCGATCAAATCTTCTCTGCCGCAGGCGCGTAATGCTTTGCGGACGAGATTGTGGTTTGCCGGATTTTTATACTGCAGCAGTGCACGCTGCATCGCTTTTTCCTCCGGCGTTTTGGCAACATAAATGCTTTTGCCTGTGTACGGGTTGATTTCTGTATAGAACATCGCCGTGGAAATCGTACCCGGCGTAGGATAAAAATCCTGTACTTGCTGCGGATTTAAGCCGTTATCTCGCAAAAAGAGCGACAGCGTGACCGCATCCTTGAGTGTGGAGCCGGGGTGCGAGCTCATCAGATAGGGTACGAGATACTGCTTTTTTCCGAGCTTTTCATTGATTTTATAGTATTTGTCCGAAAATCGCTTATACACACCGCCACCGGGCTTACCCATATGCAGCAGAACGTTTTCGCTTACGTGCTCCGGCGCAACCTTGAGTTGACCGCTGACGTGGTGCTCGCAAAGCTCCGTAAAGAAGGTATCATTCTTATCCGCCATGATGTAATCGTAACGGAGTCCGGAGCGAACAAATACTTTTTTGACTCTGTCGAGGCTGCGCAGCTTGCGCAGCAGGGAAAGATAATCACTGTGATCTGCTTCTAAGTTTTTACATGGGGTGGGGAACAGGCATTGCCTGTTTTTACACGCGCCGACCTTCAATTGGTTTTTACATGCCGGCTTTCTGAAATCCGCGGTCGGACCGCCGACATCGTGGATATAGCCTTTAAAATCCGGCTCCCATGTGATTTTTTTTGCTTCGTTTAATATGGATTCGTGGCTACGGGACTGCACGATGCGCCCCTGATGAAAGGTGAGTGCACAGAAATTGCATGCGCCGTAGCAGCCGCGGCAGCTTGTAATGGAAAACTTGACCTCTGCAATGGCAGGAATACCGCCCTGCGCTTCGTAGCTCGGGTGATAGGTGCGCATATACGGCAATGCGTACACTGCATCCAGCTCTTTGGTGTTCAGTGGAAGCATCGGCGGGTTTTGCACGAGCAGCTTATCGTGATGCGGCTGAATCAGTCGTTTGCCCCGAATCGGATCCTGCTCCTCATACTGTATGCGGCAGGCTTTGGCATATGCCGGTTTGTCGGTGCTGACGGTTTCAAAGCTGTCGAGCAGAATGCCGTCTGCGCTGTAGTCTTTGTCAGCAACAAAGCAGGTGCCGCTTATATGGCGGATTTTTTTTACCGGTATGCCCTTTTCAAGCGCATCGGCAATTTGAACAATCTGCTTTTCACCCATGCCGTAAATCAGCAGGTCTGCGCGACTGTCGAGCAAAACGGAGCGACGCACCTTGTTGTCCCAATAATCGTAATGCGCAAAGCGTCTGAGACTCGCCTCAATGCCGCCGATGATAATCGGAATGTCACCGAATGCTTCCCGGATGCGGTTGCAGTACACCACGACCGCGCGGTCGGGACGCTTGCCCGCTTCGCCACCGGGGGAATACAAATCCTCGCTGCGCGGCTTTTTCGCAGCAGTATAGTGATTGACCATAGAATCAATATTGCCGCTGGTGACCGGCACACCCAACCGTGGTCTGCCCAAACGCTTAAAGTCATCCGTACTGCGCCAGTCCGGCTGTGCGATGATGCCGATGCTGTAACCGTTTGCCTCCAGCACACGTGAGATGATGGCGTGTCCGAAGCTCGGATGGTCCACATAAGCATCGCCGATGATGTACAGAAAATCCGGCGTGTCCCACCCGCGGTTTTGTAAATCTTCTTTTGTAATCGGTAAAAAATCTTTCATAAATAGATACCCTGTTTAGTTTGCGTCATAGTAATATTCGCGTCCGTCCGAGGTGCTGATGCGCCAGGACGGCATTGCGGAAACGGCTTTGTGATAATTGCGCTTATCCCCCGTGGTATAGCCTAAGGTGATTTGCGTGATTTCGTTGGAGCTGCTTGCGCGATAGGCATCGGATATGAAATCAATCAGCACGGAGGTGATTTCTTTTACACGTCCGTTTGCACCGCTGCCGCCGGTCTGGTCATCCGACATATAAAACCAACAGCCGCTTGCATCGGTGATGCCCTGCTTTGTCAGGGTGATGTGCATTTGCGAATCTAAAAGCGGATAACTGTCGAGCTTTTGCGTGAAGAGCAGCTCGGTTTTATTGCCGCTTTGCACAAGCACCTGTGTTTCTGCCTTGCTCATATCAAAGCCTGCTTTGGTGAAAAAGCTTTTAGCATAATCAATTGCATTTTGAATGTCTGTGTACACATTGTTCAGCGTCGGATTTATATTGATATAACCGATGTTGTCACCGTCAAACTGCACGATAGAGGTAGAGCGCAGGTATTGATTGGTTTCTGCATCATAGGTTGCTTTGCCACCGAGAATGGATTCGGCAACAGCTTGGGGATCGGTGATGGTGTTGAGCACCTCAACGGCGCTGAGCGCCGGCATTTTGCGCGGTATAATTTGTGCATCAACTGTTATGCCGTTGCGCGCCAGCACGGCAACCGTGTCTGTCACCATCTGTTCGGAGATGGTAGATTGAGCAATATTTTCTTTTGCAAGGGTAAAGAGTAAAAACAAGTTGATACCAACAAACAAAACAATCAGCCAGGTTTTGGTTCTCGACCAATTCACAATGGTTCACCTCCGCAACGAATAAAGAAAAAGAGATTCATCAGAATCTCTTTTATTATACTACTTTATAAAGGTAAATACAAGACAAAGTATGCCTGCAAGGGCACAATAAATTGAAAAAATATAAAAACGGTTGTTCTTTAAAAGATTAATCATAAACTTAATGGCAAGTACGCCGGAAACCATTGCCGCAATAAACGCTACGACTGTCGGCAACAGCTCCACCGAAAAAGCACCGTCTTTGATCAGAGATGCGCCTTCCAGTACTGCGGCACCTAAAATCGCCGGCAGTGACATCAAAAAGGCAAATTTAATGGCGAAATCCTTTTTAAAGCCGCATGCGCGTGATGCGGTGATTGTAGAGCCGCTGCGCGATAGCCCCGGCAGAAGTGCACATGCCTGTGCAAGACCGACGAGCCATGCGGATTTCGGATGTGCATTTGCTGCGGTATACTTCCCTTCGTCAAAGCGGTCAATCACATACATCAGCACAGAAGTAATCAGTAGTGTGCATCCCACCACCGGCAGGGCAGAGAGCTTTGCGTCCAGGTCAAATACTTTAAAGATAAATCCGACGACAATTGCGGGAATCGTTGCATAAATGAGCATAAACAGCATCCGACGGTTCGGCGTTTCCGCTTTGAAGCGACCGCGGAAGAGATCTGCAATCCATAAAAAACATTCACGGATTAACATCCAGACATCGGCTTTGTACATAATACACACGGATAGAAATGTCGCTACATGCAGTAAAACGGAAAAGGCATTGCCGTCATCAATCTGTATGTTTAAAATATTGCTGAATATAATAAGATGCCCCGAGCTGGATACAGGTAAAAACTCAGTTAACCCTTGCACCAGGCCCAGAATTAATGCTTGAAACCAATTCATAGCGTCTGTCTCCCTTTCGTTTAAATAGATATGCTTTCTATGTGTTTTTTATACTCGGAAAGCGCTTCTTTGGCGCTTTTCTGATAATTGTGGATACGCGTGCGCTCCTCTTCTGCCAAAGCCTGCAGGCGATCAAGTTCGTTTTGTGCCTCTGTTTGCAGACGCGCAATCTGTTCGTTGGTTTCCGAAAGCATACGCTCGCCTTCCTTTTTTGCATTTAAAAGTGCATCGGAAATAAAGGCGCGTTCCTTTTCGAGCAGTGCAATCTGCTCCTGCTGCGCTTCGTTTTGCGCCGTGAGTGCTTTGATTTTTTCGTTATTTGTGGCAATTACAGCACCGAGCTCCGCAATTTTTGCATCGACCAGCTTTTTTTTGTAACCGCCCATGAATGATTTTTTGAACAATTTGTCTGCCATTTTGCATACCCCCTATGCCCATATTTAGCTAATTTCTACATTTACCGCGCGTTTTCCTTCTTTTTGCGGTGCGTTTTTTGGAATTTTCCTTCTATAAGTATTGACACTGCTGAACCTTTGTGGTATTATTCCATAGTACGAATACAAGTGTTTTTGTAGCACGCACACAAAAAACCGAGCAGATACGGAGGTGAGCTTTTGGAGCGTAAAATCGAATATTTATTGATTGACACCGAGGTGTTGCCGGAAATTTTTGCGAAGGTCGTGGAGGCAAAGAGACTGCTCAAAACCGGTGTTTGTCAGACAGCATCTGAGGCGGCGGAGCGACTGAAAATCAGCCGTTCGGCATTCTATAAATATAAAGACCGCGTATTCCCTTTAGAGGAAATGGGGAAGGATAAAATCATTACGATTTTATTTGAAGTTGTGGACCAGATGGGTGTGCTGTCCGGCATTTTGAAGGTTCTGACGGCGGCGCATACGAATATACTGACCATCAATCAGAATATCCCGGTAAACCATTCGGCAAGTATTACGGTTTCCGTGCGCATTGAGGAAATGACATTGCGTATAGATCAGCTCTTAAAAAAGCTTCGCCAGGTTGATGGTGTGCAGCGATTGGAAATACTTTCAGGAGAATAAGAAAGGTGTAAAGACTTATGGTAAACATTGCGATACTCGGTTACGGTACGGTTGGCTCCGGCGTATATGATATTCTGGATACCAACGCTGAGGGCATTGCACGTAAGGTTGGCAAAAAGATTGCGGTAACGCATGTGCTGGATTTGCGTGATTTTGATACCCATCCGAAAAAAGAAATTTTTACAAAAGACTACGATGTGATTTTAAACGATGCTTCAGTCAGCATAGTGGTGGAAACCATTGGTGGTGTTGAGCCGGCGTATACTTTTACAAAAAAGGCGTTGCTCGCGGGCAAAAGCGTAGTTACCAGCAACAAGGAGCTCGTTGCTAAGTGCGGAACGGAGCTTTTGGCGATTGCGAAGGAAAAGAATGTCAACTATTTGTTTGAAGCAAGTGTTGGTGGCGGTATTCCGGTGATTCGTCCGTTACACAAGTGTCTTGCGGCAAACAATATTACTGAGATTTTCGGTATCTTAAACGGCACGACAAACTATATTCTGACACAGATGATTCATAACAATAAGTCGTTTGAGGAGGCGCTTTCCGAGGCGCAGGAAAAGGGCTATGCAGAACGCAACCCGGCAGCGGACGTTGAAGGACATGATGCCTGCCGAAAAATCAGCATTCTGGCATCGCTCGCCTTCGGTAACGCGCAGGACAGCGAAAAGGTATATACAGAGGGCATCACAAAGATTACGCTTGGCGATGTCAAGCTTGCGGGCCGTCTCGGCTATGTGATTAAGCTGATCGGCTACACCCGCAATAAGGACGGGAAAACGCTTTGCCGCGTTTCGCCGATGCTGATTAAGAAAGGCACACCGCTTGCAATGGTTGAGGATGTGTTTAATGCGATTATGGTGCGTGGCGACAGCGTGGGGGATGTAATGTTCTACGGTCGTGGCGCCGGCAAATTGCCGACGGCGAGTGCTGTTTTAGGCGATGTGATTGATATTGTCAGCGGCAGTGAAAATAAAAACTTCATCTGGACGGCACCAATGCCGGAGAATACGGAAAGTCATTTGGCGGCCGAAGGGGCAATGTTTGTGCGCACAGACGGCGTAAGTGTAGATGAAATCCGTTCGATATTCGGTGCGGACACTGTTTTTGCCGACAGCGATGAGGAAGTTGCCTTTATCGCACCGGTACAGCAGGAAGCGCATATGATAGAGAAGATAAACAAGCTCGGTGGCAATGTAAAGAGCTATATTCGTGTGATGAATTAAGGGGGAATAGAAAGTGAGTTTGGTTGTACAGAAATTCGGCGGCAGCTCTGTTGCGAACGCCGAGCGCGTGTTCAATGTGGCACGTATCATTACAGATAAGTACAAGGAAGGCAACCAGGTGATTGTTGTTGTATCCGCGCAGGGCGATACAACAGATGACCTGATTGAAAAGGCAAAGGAAATCAGCGACAGACCGTCCAAGCGTGAAATGGATATGCTGCTTGCAACAGGTGAGCAGATTTCAATTTCGCTTTTGGCAATGGCGATTGAAAAGCTCGGCTGTCCGGCAATTTCGCTGACCGGTTGGCAGGCGGGCTTTAACACCAGCAGCCAGTACGGTATGGCGAGAATTCATAAGATTCATACAGAGCGTCTGAAGATTGAGCTTGACAAAAACAAGATTGTTGTTGTGGCAGGCTTCCAGGGAATTAATAAGTACGATGACATTACAACACTCGGTCGCGGCGGCTCGGATACTTCGGCGGTTGCGCTGGCAGCAGCGCTCAGCGCGGATGTGTGCGAGATTTACACAGATGTTGACGGTGTGTACACCACAGACCCGCGTATCTGTCCGGATGCGGTAAAGCTTAACGATATTTCCTATGATGAAATGCTTGAGCTTGCAAGTCTTGGCGCAAACGTATTAAACAACCGCTCGGTTGAAATGGCGAAAAAATACAATGTAAAATTGAAGGTGCTCTCCAGCTTGCACAGAGTAGAGGGTACAACCGTTAAGGAGGTAAAAGACGTGGAAAAGATGATGGTAAGAGGCGTAGCACGCGATAACAATACAGCAAGCATTGCAGTAATGGAGGTTGACGATCAGCCGGGTAAGGTATATACAATCTTCTCCAAGCTCGCAGCGAAGGACATTAATGTGGATCTGATTATTCAGTCCGAGGGCAGAGAGGGCACGAGAGATATCAGCTTTACGGTTGCGTCTGACAGACTGCAGGAGGCGCTGGATGTATTAAATGCGGCAAACGATGTAATCGGTGCAAAGAAGATAGTCTTCGATGATACCGTTTCCAAGGTTTCCATCGTTGGTGCAGGTATGGTTTCCAACGCAGGTGTTGCCTCCAAGATGTTTGAGGCGCTTTTCCAGTCCAACATCAATGTACGTATGATTGCGACCTCTGAAATCAAGGTTTCCGTGCTCATTGACAGAGCGGATGCTGAACGCGCTGTTGTTGCAATTCACGATAAGTTTGATTTGGGTAGAATATAATGAATAAAAGACAGAACGAGCCTGCTGAGCTGCGCGAGGATATTTTAGAAGGCAGAAATCCTGTATTTGAAGCCTTGCGTGCCGGTCGGCAGATTGATAAAATTTTAATAGCAAAAAGCGATAACAAGGGTGCGATTACACGCATCCTTGCGCTTGCAAAGGCGCAGAAAATTCTGGTCAGCGAGGTAGAGCGCAGTAAGCTCGATGCCATCAGCCAGACGGGCGCGCATCAGGGCATCATTGCCTATGTGGCGGCGGCTGCCTATGTTTCCGTAGAGGAGATTTTGCAAAATGCCGCAGATAAAGGCGAAGCGCCGTTTGTGATTTTGTGTGACTCCTTAAACGATGCGGGCAATCTCGGCTCGATTATCCGTACGGCGGAGTGCTGCGGCGCGCACGGCGTCATTATTCCGAAGCACAGAAGTGTGGCATTAAATGCCATTGCAGCAAAGGCGTCTGCCGGTGCAACGGAGTATATGCCGGTGTGTAAGGTGACGAATCTGACGCAGTGCATCAAAAAGCTGAAGGACGCAGGACTTTGGGTGTGCGGTACGGACGCGGAGGGCGCTTCCGAGCTGTACAAAACCGATATGACCGGACCGCTTGCCGTGGTCATCGGCTCCGAAGGCGAAGGCATCAGCCGCCTCGTGAAGGAAAACTGCGACTTTATGGTCAGCATCCCGATGAAGGGGCATGTCAACAGCTTAAACGCTTCGGCTGCCGCTGCGGTGCTGATGTATGAAATTCACAGACAAAGATATTTCAAATAAAAAAGTGACTTCTTCGGAAGTCACTTTTTTTACATTTCAATCACGTTTCCGTCAAAATCCTTCCAGGTAAACTCGCCGTTTTCCAATAGCATATAGCCGTGGTGGCTGCCTTCCTTCGGGATGGAAACCGAGCCCGGATTCATATAGGTATAGGTTTCGTGCGCTGTACATTTCGGCACGTGTGTGTGTCCGTGCAGTAAAATATCGCCGTTCCCGAGCGGCGGAAGCTTGCTTTCGTTAAAGTTGTGCCCGTGGGTAGCGTAAACAACCTTATCTGCGTCCGTAATAATGCAGTAGTCTGCCAGAATCGGGAACTGCAGTACCATTTGGTCGACCTCGGTATCGCAATTGCCGCGCACGCATAAAATCTTGTCCTTCATTGCGTTTAACAGCTCAATTACCGCTTTCGGATTGTAGTCCTTTGGCAAATCGTTTCTCGGCCCGTGATATAAAATATCGCCCAAAAGGAGCATTTTGTCTGCCTTTTCTCTTTCAAAGGCGGCAAGCATTTGCCTGCAGTAGTGTTCGCTGCCGTGTATGTCTGATGCAATAAACCATTTCATATGTAATTCCTCCGCGTATTATATTTGTGTCAATTATACCACGGGACAAATATATTGACAAGGCTTGAATTATAAAATACAATAAAGGAAAGGCGGTGGTCTTATGAAAGAAAAGCTTGCAAAGCTGGCGCTTGCGGTAAGAGAAAATGCGTATGCGCCGTACTCCGGATTTAAGGTCGGTGCGGCTGTTTTGTGTGAGAGCGGTAAAATCTATACGGGTGCCAATATTGAAAATGTCAGCTACGGGCTGACAAACTGCGCTGAACGCAGTGCGATTTTTACGGCAATGAGCGTAGGGGAGCGCAAGGTTTGCGCAATCGCAATTGTCGGCGGCAAGGATGCATGTGATTATACGATGCCCTGTGGTGCATGCCGGCAGGTGCTTTCGGAATTTGCGGACGAGAATTGCCCGGTGTATCTTGTGAAAAGTGAAACGGAAATTCGTGAGTATACACTTGGTGAGCTGTTTCCGTATGCGTTTGGAGGTATAAAATGATTTATTCTACAGATAAACAGTATCATATCGGACTTCGCCATGGGGATTGCGGCAGATATGTCATTTTGCCGGGTGATCCGAAGCGTTGCGCGAAAATTGCGGCACATTTTGACGATGCGCAGCTGATGGCAGACAGCCGCGAATATGTGACCTATACCGGCTACATCGACGGTGAAAAGGTCAGCGTGACGAGCACGGGCATCGGCGGTCCGTCTGCAGCAATTGCGGTTGAGGAGCTGGTGCGCTGCGGCGCAGATACCTTTATCCGCGTCGGCACCTGCGGCGGGATGTCGCTCGAGGTTTGCGGCGGTGATTTGGTGATTGCAACTGCGTCTGTGCGCCAGGAGGGCACAACAAGAGAGTATGCGCCGATTGAGTTTCCGGCGGCTGCGGATTTTGAGGTTACAACGGCGCTGGTGCAGGCGGCAAAGCGCACGGGCTACACCTATCATACCGGCGTTGTACAATCGAAGGATTCGTTTTACGGACAGCACGAGCCGGAGAAGATGCCGGTTTCCTACGCACTTTTGCAAAAGTGGGAGGCATACGGCAAGCTTGGCGTGAAAGCCTCCGAAATGGAGTCGGCGGCGCTGTTTGTGCTCGGCAGCTATTTAGATGTGCGTACCGGTACGGTGCTTTTAACCGTCGGCAATCAAAACCGACAGGACAAGGGACTGGAGAACATCCTGCATCACGATACCGAGCCCGCGATTTTAACAGCGATTGAAGCGATAAGAGAATTGATAAGATTGGATAGGGAATAAGGGATGGAATTACCAAAGCGCAAACCAACAAGGTTAACCGGATATGATTATTCAGCATCGGGTGCATATTTTATCACGATATGTGTTAAAAACAAGAAACCGATGTTATCCAACATTGTAGGGCAGGGGCTTGCTCCTGCCGAAAACAAATTGAGCGATTACGGGAAAATCGCTCAAGAGCAAATGGAAGCATTAGAAGTTCGATATAAAGGTATAAAAATCGAAAAATATGTGATTATGCCGAATCACATACATCTCCTTTTGTCCAATAACGAAATGACGGCAGGAGCAAGCCCCTGCCCTACAATCTCTGATGTCATTTGTGCGTTTAAATCCCTGACAACAAGGATGTGTAAAAAAGCAGGATTAACAGAAAAGCAATTGTTTCAATCCTCTTTCCATGACCATATCATCCGTGGTGAGCAGGATTACAAAGCGACATGGGAATACATTGACACAAATGTGCTGCGGTGGGAAATGGACGATTTTTATGTTGCAGAATAGAAAATCCGCATCATACATACGTATGATGCGGATTTTATCTTATTTAAACAACTTGCTTTTCTCCATCGCACTTGCAAGCGGAATGCCGAGTAAGCCGCAGGAGAGAATTTCGCCGATGGCGACGGTCAAAAACAGATACCACATTGCGTCGGTCAAGCCGTATACATAGTTGAGCACAAACGGGATAATCAGCGTATTTGCCAAAATCGGCCAAAGTGGTGCCAGCCACTTGCTTTTTTTAGAAAGGTAGCGCGTGCCGAGCGCACCGAGCAGGGTGGCAAGCGTGCCGAAAATGACATCCCAGAGCGCACAGCCGGTCAGCAGGTTTGCCAGAAGGCAACCGAGTGTCAAGCCGGGGATTGCCGCCGCCGTAAAGAGCGGCAGAACGGTGAGCGCTTCGGAAAAACGGATTTGAATTGCGCCGCTGGCGAGGCCTAAAAGGTTTGCAAGATATGTCAGCGCAACATAGAGCGCCGCAATGAGCGCCGCCTGGGTCATGGTTTTTGTCTTTTTCATTTTTCTATCTCCTTTAGTTTTGTTTTAAGTGAGGAAGGTTTCGAACTCACTGCGAAACAGTATAGCACAGTTTTATCTTTTTTTCAAGTTTTTTCGATAAGTGGCAGGTGTTGTTGAAAAATTATTTTTAAATATTGCAGAAAACTGTGCATTTGTCGCAAAGCCGCATTGTTCTGCAATAGCGGCAATGCTGAGTGAAGTGGTTTCTAAAAGATATTTTGCACGCGACAGGCGGCGCGCAATCATATAGTCACGCGGGGCTTTACCCATTTTTTCCTTGAAGATATGCCGGAAACGGTCATAGCTGTAATTGGAGTCGGCGGCAAGCTTTTGAAAGTCAATCTTGGATGCGTAATGTGTGTCAATATAAAATGCGGCAGATTCGATATCACCGATGGGATAGTATATCGGTTCTGTACGAGAAAATAAAATCAGTGCCTCGCCGAGCAGATGCGTCAGCATTTGCATACGGTGCGGATGGGAGCTATCAATTTCTTCGCGCATACGCATAAATAGCTTGCGGATATTTTCATCTTTGATATAATATACGGCACTTTCATTAAAAATGGGCATCGTCGTTGTAAGACGCACGAATATAACTTCGCTTTGTTCGGCATATAGCTTGTCGTGCGGTGTGCCCGGCAAAACGACAGACAGCGAATTGCTGTTAAAGTGAAAGTTTTTACCGCCGATATTTTCAAAACCGATGCCATAGAGATGGAACACAAGCTCAATGGTTCTGTGGGTTTCAATTCTTACGTGCTGCCCCTTCCAATGACGATGGTGTTTTATGCCTAAGATATGAATGTTTTCCTGCATATCCGCACCTCCCTTTTCTAAAGAATATCATTTTATGAATGAAAAGTAAAGCATTTCGTAGCCAAAACATATAAAAAATACAATTAAAACAGATATGGAAGAAGAATTTCGTTTGTGCTATAATAAAACCAGAAACTAAAATGAGCGGAGGTTAAATTTTATGAAAACAACAAAACGCATTTTAGCTGTCTTGTTGGCGGCGGTGATGTGCATCAGCCTTTTGCCGACCTTTGCGGGGGCAATGGTAAAGGATATGCCGAAAAAACCGACACGCTACACGGGCGGCAAGATTGATTTGAGCAAGGCGGAACACCTTGTGTTCTCGGATGACTTTGAAAGCTACTATCCGGGCAACAAGCCGCGCGGCGTCGCAAATGATATAAACCAGTGGTCAAAAATCACATCGAAAGATTATGCGAAGGTTATTATTGCAGCAAGTGAGTACGATCCGGAAAATCAGTACCTGCTGTTTGAGGTTATTCCGGAGCATACGGACAAGGCCGGTCCTGCCGTGCAGAAGTCTTTTAATATTTTCGGACACAAGCCGGTTATTTATGCTGAGTTTGTGCACAGTAAATTGGGCGGTGGACGCTTGAATCTGCGTGTTTCCGATTCGGTAGGCAAACGTTTCTCTTATGATTTTACGGAGTTTGCGTTTGAAACGGCATATGTAACAGCGGCGTTCGATTTTGAAAAGATGGCGTTCGAGCTTTACATCGATGGTAAATGCGTAGATACCAAAGATATTCCGGCGGATTGGGATTTTGAAAACAATTTCACCATCGCCCTGCAGGGCACTCTGCAGCCGGGCGACAAAATGGCGATTGACGATGCGCGGTTTTATTCCAGCATTACTGAGTTCGGCAAAGCGCCGATTCCGGATGTAGAAAAGGAATTTATCGGCGATACAGCAATTTTAAGCAGTCTGCGCACCGGACATCCGCGCCTTTGGTTTAACGAGGAAAATACATTTGATGCTTTAAAGGAAAGAATTGCAGCAAGCACATATTTGACACATGCATATAACAGATTGAAAGAAACGGTAGACAAAAACCATTTGGCGGCTAAGCCGTATGAAAAGGTTGTATCTTCCGACCGTTCGCCGTACCTTTCCTGGGCAAGAAGCACAGAAAATCGCTTGATCGGTTTGGCGTTTATGTATGCGATGACCGGCGAGGATGCATACAAAACCCGTGCACTCGAAGAAATGAAGAGTGTGTTTGAAATCGGCAACTGGATTAACGGTTCTGCACTTGCAGTGTCCGAAATGAGCACAGGTGTTGCACTTGCGTATGACTGGATGTACAACGACCTGACGGCGGAGGAAAGAAAGTTTATCGAAGAAGGGCTTTTGGAAAATGCACTGCTCGATATGGCAAAATCCTTTGCAGGCAAGGGCGGTATTAACAACTATATGAATGATACCGGCAACAACCGCGGCGTTGTAAATGACGGCAGTGCGATTATTGCGGCGCTTGCAATGTATGAGGTTTATCCGAACTGCATGAGCCTGATTTTGGACGGCGCAGGCAAGAAAATGCCGGAGTCCATGGTGTGCTACGAGCCGGAGGGTGCTTGGTATGAGGGTATCAGCTACTGGAACCTGACCACACGCTATGCGGCATTTACCACAGAAGCAATCAACACAGCCGTTAAGCCGGGATATGCAATCCCGAAGGTGCTTGACTTTTCAAAGGAGCCGGGCTTTGCACAGACAGCGGAATATGTCATGTATTCCAACGGTCCTGTCGGCGCATTTAACTACGGCGATGCAAGTCCGGAACCGCTTTCTACCGGCCCATTGTACTGGCTTGCAAACCAGTTTGATCAGCCGGCATATGCGGCATATCAGTACAATAACTTTGATGCAAATGCTTTCCCGAGCGGCTATATTTCCAATCAGCTGTTCCTCATTATGAATATGAATGTGGCAGATACAGATGCATCGCAATTTGCAAACTTCCCACTCGGACGAATGTATTCGAGTGAATGGTGTGACATTATGCTGATGCGTAATTCCTGGCTGACAAACGATGCAACTTACATCGGCATCCAGGGCGGTCAGAACGGAGCGAGCCACTCGGTATATTCACTTGGTAACTTTATGCTGCAGGCAAACGGCGAAACATGGGTAACGATGCGCCCGAGATATAACTACGACTGGCCGGGCGAGCGCTACATGTATTATCAGGCGCGACCTGAAGGGTGGAATGTGCTCGTATTTGACCCGGACAAAGACTGCGGTCAGGACCTTACCGGCACAGCAAAATCCGAAATTTTGGAAACCAACATTAACGGCACCTTCGGCAGAATGGATTTAAGCAAGGCGTATACCGAGCATGTGAGCGCCTACAAGCGCGGCGTGCGCATTGATAACCTGACAGGCGCGGCGCTTGTACAGGATGAAGTAAAGGGCAAGAAAGAATTTAAGAGCGGTTACTGGTTTGCACATACCGATGCGGCAGTGGAAATCGCCGAGGATGGCAAGAGCGCGATTTTAACGCAGAACGGCAAAAAAATGCTTGTGCGTATTGCGCAGGGCTTTGAGGGCGCAAAATTAGAAGTGATGGAAGCTAAAGCACTGCCGACCAGCCCGACGCCGCCGATTGATGTGGAAAGAGACTACGGCAAAAAGCTTGCAATTTCCATTGCAGGGCAGAAGGACTTTACCCTTGCTGTGGAGTATATTCCGCTCTACAGCGATGCAACTGCGACGGATTCTCCGTTTGCACAGGAAGCAATTGCGGATTGGAAGCTGGATACCACAACAGAAGCAAGACCGGAGCTTTGGAACACAGTTTGCCTGTTTGTCGACAAGGCAAATGCCTATGCAGGCAACGAATTGACGCAGGTGGATGTGAACAATCCGGAGATTGCACCGATTGTGCAAAACGGCAGAACGCTTGTGCCGGTGCGCTTTATTGCCGAGAAATTCGGCGCTGAGGTTGGCTGGGATGATGCAACACAGACAGTTACGGTGAAGAAGGGCAACAAGACCATCACATTGCAAATCGGCTCTGACCAAATGCAGGTGGGTGAAAAAACCGTGACACTCGATGTGCCGGCGCAGACGGTCGGCGGCAGAACGCGGATTCCGCTTCGCGCAATGGTGGAGGCAATGGACAAAGCGGTATTCTGGGATGACCGCGGTTTAATCATCATCAGCGATATGAAGATTACATTTGATGCGGAAACCGTAAATTATATGGTTGAAATGCTGAATAAGTAAAAGAAAAGGGTTGGGATTCTTGAACAGAACCAGTAAAAACGGACAATAGAAAAAAAGAGCCTCCTATGGTATCATAAAAGCCATAGGAGGTATTTTTATGCCAAGAAGATACAGACATATGCAAGATTATGAAAAAGAAATAA
>JAZSGM010000310.1:0-18181 GCA_045532715.1 Clostridia bacterium | reverse complement strand
TGTTTTTTCATCCGCTTCATATGCATCGACCAAATCCGACACCGGAATGGTGAGTGTGTCCCCATTGGCAAGCACGAGCACGATAGTTTGCGCATCCGCATCATAGTGTCCGCTTTGGATTAAAAGCTCAAGCGGCAAATCAATTTCCTGCGTGCTGCCGTCGCCGAAGGTAAAGGTCAGCTTGCCCTCCTCCCCTGAGTAGGCGACCGACACGAAACTGTCCGCCGCAAATCTGTCCAGTTCGTCCAGGACTGCATTAAATTTCACACGCACCTCTTCAGTCGAGGAATCGAACCACGCCTTAAGCGCCTGCGCGCTGATTTGCGGCCGGTCGGCAAGTTTTGCCACCGGATTTGTAAATGCGCTGATTTTATTTTCCGAAAACATTTTTATCACTTCCTTACTTTACATATTTGCTGTATTTGTACTTGTACCCAACGGATACAATACCGAACGGCTGCGCCAGTTCGTTTGCAAGCTTCACGCCGAACACGTACACGTTTTTACTCTTTACGCCCGTCGCAAACGGTTTCGGTTGACGGATGCCGTCAAAGGAAAAATTACCGAAATCGATGTCGTTAAAGTCAAAGAGGCGTACGTCTTCGGTGGTGATATCTTCATCAATATCATCCGAAGAATTGTAGTATACATGCACAGAGGTATCGCTGTGCGGCATAATGGACAAATACACATTTACAATTGTCTTGTACATATTCCAGTTATCAAACGCGGAAATCGGCGTACACCAGTAGCATGTTACCGGTACGGCGCCGTCCGTCGTTTTGTCCGGATTCAGATTGTCGTAGTATGCATTCTGATCCTCGCGTTTACTAAATACGCACACGCGGCCGTCCGCGGTACCAAAATACAACGAATCCCTATGCGGCCAGATGCAGGTGATTTCCGGAAGCCCTTCGAGATAGAACCACTCCATGCCGTGCTGCGTGTCGCAGTACCAGATATGCGTGCCGGTGGCCACGATATAATTATCCTCAAACCTGCAGCACACTGCGCTTTCCAAATCCTCTAAAAGGAATCGTTTGTTAATCTGCAGGCTGCGCAGCACCGTGTTGTTTTGATTCTGCACCGCCCCACCGGCGATGGTGTACGCGCCGCCCGGTCCGATGTAGAACGGCAAACCACCGACTTGTTTAAATGACGATGCGCAGCTGCCGCCGTAGGTTGAATGTCCCTGGATAAGCGTATAGGTGACATTGCCGGATTCGTCGATGTTTAAGCTGCGTAAATACTGCGATGCATCCTCTGTCGCATCATCTTTAACGATAATCTGATTTGAATACAGCTTCTGATACCCGACAATTGCGCTTGACTCGCTTCCGACGTCCGTATACATATTGTTCGGGAAGTACGTTGCATCGTACAGGCCACTTGCGTAGTCACGATTCTTATGCTTTGGATTCCCGGAAAGAAATACGCGCGTGTCGTTGTTGCCGCCATAGATGCCGTATATGCTGCAGTCGCTGATTTGCTCATCGTCAGAGCTGTCATCACGAAGGACAGTAAAATCAATCTCGATAACATCGCCCGGTTGAATTGAATTCGGCAGAGGTTCACGGTTTATCGTTCCATCCGCGTTGTTGTATGCCCACATCATATACAGGCAAACAAATCGACCCTGCTTATCAATATAAACCGTTTCATACGAATCTGAATGCAGCTCCTCATAGCTCGTAGCAAAAGTGTAGTGTTTTTTATAGTTTTGCAAAAGAACACCATTGACCGCAATTCTATTTATAATCGCACGTGAACCCTTTTCTGTTAAATAGCAAATGTAACCACATTGGTTCGTGCTCTCCGGGACAAGAAATTGTATTCTGCGACGGCCGTTCGCATAGCTCGCCGCATCAACACTGTCACCGTCTAACGGCATTTTCCCTATAAAATCACTCGTGACTTTGTTTGGGTTTTTGTAGTAATCATAGTCATTGTAACGATAATCTAAATTATAGTGTTTGTAACCGAGCGAATCTTCATAACTGTATCGGTGTGGCACAGCCGTTCTATTTATAAACACCAACGGCGAAGCTACCATCGAAGAAGGTGAATACACCACCTTGATGCGTTCAAAAGAAAATGAAAAGTGCGTTTCCTGAAAACCGGTACCGTCGCAGCCAAAATACGGATTACCACACAGCGAGATAGTCTTTCCATCCTCGGAAATATCAACATATTCCAATTCCCACAAATCCCATATACCGTCGTGCTCTACATAGATTTTTTCGATTTTAATCGACTCGGAGTCGTCTTGTATTTTCAAGTTCTGAGCATTTTTGTAAGGCACAGCCTTTTTTTCGCTATTTGTATTCGTGAGCGGAACTGTGAAATATACCGTGCGCGACTTATAATCTGTACACAAACAGTCGCCCTCACCAATTTCAACCGAATCTTGTATTGTGCCGATGTCACTAACACGACCGCACTCAATTCGACCATTGCGATACAAAATTTGAATATATCCGCACCCGATGATATACAATCGGTCGTTAAACACAAAATGACGGCTTTTTACGTCCTTAAGGTCACTCATCAGAAGCGTGCCGGGCACGATGCTACCGTTTTCGCCAAAAGTAATGCGGTAAAGCTTTGTACCTGCATGCATAAAGTAGAAGGTCTCTTTTGCATCTTTTGGCGTATAATCAAAAATACCATTAATGCGTTCATCGCCTTGGTATAAGCGCCGGTACCCGGTACGTTTTTCCAGATACCCGTTATGGTTGAGCATCATATTAACCGCATCCGGAGAACGCGCCATTGATACTTTATTGCCCAGGGTCGAAAAGTCGACGCCGCCGAACTCCGAAATCTGATAATCCTGCAGCGGATCGGAAGCTCCGAAATTCATACCTTACACCCCCACATCTGAATATACGTCCGTAATCGGCTCAAATGTAGCACTGCTGCACTTTGCCCTGTAGCTTTCGTACTGCTGTGAAAATACGCTTGCCTTGCTTTTGTCATCGTCAATGACCAACAGACTCGCAACACCGTATGGCATACACTCCCTGAGCAGGCGAACGTCATACGGTAT
This sequence comes from Clostridia bacterium, assembly GCA_045532715.1. Taxonomy (GTDB): domain Bacteria; phylum Bacillota; class Clostridia; order UBA1381; family UMGS1253; genus RGIG2041. The sequence continues at coordinate 15,132 of JAZSGM010000310.1, read as the reverse complement.
CACATCGTCTTCATTCGACACAAGCGGCATTTCGCTTTTGTGCAGCGGCTGCAGACCGTCGTTTACGCGGATGCTGTTGTTTGCGTCAAAGCACTCCGCTATAATTTGATTTACAATCGGAATTTTAAAGTAGTTGTACGATTTTGCACGTGCCACCTGTTCGGAAAGAAGCGCAAGCGCAGCTTCGTATAATTCCTGTACGGTCATTTTCCATTACTCCTTTTTTTGAAAAAGGCTGAGCCAAGCGACTCAGCCTTTTGTTGGTTTTAAGATATTAAAGAGTGGTTTCTGCCACGGCAGACGGGTACATACCATCCTTCTTTACATACGCCTTCAGTGTCTCGCCTTCAGAAAGCGTTACCGGCTCCGCGTACTGCTTTGCACTGTCGGAATATCTCGGGTCTGAACCGTCTGTGGTATACATCACCACACCGGAATTGGTGTTTGCAATTGTAATCTTACCCGAGCTGTTTGTAAACGTCGGTACTGCGCAAGCAGTATCTGTAAGCACTGCCGCATACACGCCTGCAGCTCTCGCGCCAACAACAAATGCATCGTAGATGTATCTACCCTCAAGCACTGCACCGGAAATACCCGGCGGGTCTTCGTGAATCTTTGCATCACGAATCTTTTCCGGAAGAAGCACCGCGCTCTTATGTGTAAGAAGGAAAAATGCATTCTTCGGAAGGTACGATGTCGGTACCTTTACAATCTTCATGCCGAAGATTTCGCCGACAACACCTTTTTCGAGCGCCTTCTCACCGAGAGAATCGATGTTTAAGAATTTCGGCGACTGACGCAGAAGGCTGTAATTTTCACCGGTAATATATACATATCTGCCGGACTGCGGGATGAGATTGTCATCCAGAGCCTGACCTGCATCGGAGATTGCCGAAACAATAGATGCTTTAGTCGGCTTTGCAATGCCGACGATATTACCTGCACCCTCGACCCATTTGCCGAGCGCATACTTGTCAATTTCAGGCACGACCTGCTCGCGTGTTTCAATCGACATTACCTTGCCGGCATTCTTAATCATCATCTGCTCAGTATTATCACCCTTGTCGACAACAAGCGCGAAGCTTCTGTCGCGGCGCAAGGAAAGCGTCTGCACAGTGTCCTGCACGTCCTTCATCTCGCCGTAGCGGTTTGCGCCCTTGCGCGTGTAATCATTGAGCGGCACAGACTGGATGTGCGGGATTTCAACCGACTTAACACCGTCCCAATTCCACTCTTTAGAGGTTTTGCCGCCTAAAAGCGACTCCTGATAGTACATATTCGAAATATGCTCAGCATACTTCTTTGCTAAATTGATAGCCATTTAACTTCATCCTTTCTTAGTTGCCAAACAAGCCGGAAAGGAACGGGTCCTCAACAGAAGCAGATTTGCTTCCGCGTACAGAGCCGACCGCCTTTTGCTTGTTCGACTCGTTTTTCCTTAATTGTTCGAGCTCGGCTTCCGCTTTGCTCATTTTGTCCTTCAGGAGCTTGTTTTCGTATACAGAATAAGCACCTTTTAAATCACCGGCGCTGTGCGCCTCTGCCCAGACCTCCGGCGGAATATCCTCAGGCTTCACGTCCGGATATGCGCGGATAAAATTCTGCAGCATACGATTTTTTTGCTCCTGCTGACTGCGCGCCTGTGCATCGGCCTCGTAATCTTTTACTTTGTCCTCTGCAGTAATCAGACGGCGCGCCAATTCTTCAGAAATCCCTTCGCTTTCTGCCATCTCTCGCGCACGGCGAGAGCCGACGTTGCCGACAACCAGCTTTAAGTAGTCATCTGCGCTCATACCGGCATCAGCTGCAAGCTGTGCAAGCATACGGTGCGTATCGGAGTTTCTTAAGCCGTCAAGCTGACCCTTTACATGGTCGTAATTCATGCCCTTCTGCGCAAGCTTAATAACTTCGCTGCGCGGAAGGCTGGTCGGCTGACCGTTATACACGAGGTCGATAAGCTCCTCTTCCGTCGGCTGGTTGGTGTCCCCTGCCGCCGCATCGGCCGCTTCTTCCTCGTTTTCCGGCGCATCGTCAGCAGCTGCAGCTTCTCCGTCGAGATTCGCATTTGTTTCCTCTGCGCCGTCGCCGGTCACAGCTGCATCATCAGCATCCACTGCATCAACGAGAACGTCTTCATCATCGAGCAAGCCGCTTAAAAATGCATCGTCTGTCATATCCGGCACTTCTGTTTCCGTAGGAATGGTTTTTTCCTCTTCAAGCATAATTTCCCTCTTTTCCCGGCGTTGGTGTCCCGCCGTAAAATATTTATATCTGCCGCGTTGGTGTCCCGCGGTGGATTACATTGCAAATGGCGCCGCTTGTGCGCCCGTCTGTGTAAGCTGCTGTGCTACACTTTCACCCTCCGGCATCTGCGGTGCCTGCATCGGCTGCTGCATGGCCTGCGTTTTCTGGCTGCGCACCGATTCAAGCAGCTTTGCTTTGTTCGGCACGTACTTGTCCGGCAGAGATTCCAGATACAATTCCGTATCCTGAATTACGCCCGCCGTTACAAGGTTGCTAAGTGTCTGTGTCTGCATAACCTCGGACCAATACGCCGAGGAACCGATGTTGACCTCAAGATTAAGCGTGTAATCATTTAACGTGTCAAAATTAAAGCTTTTAACTACCTTTTGCTTTGATACCATACCTGTTTCAGAGTCAGTAACATCCTCCTCCACAACCACGGCACGTGTACCATAATTCACACGCATAATGTCAATGATAATACGCACTTCATCTTCAATAAACTGATAAAAGTTTCTGCGTACCAGCTCCAGCGGCGCCGTGGTCGCCTGCTGCGTTGCAACAATGGCCGTCGCATTGTCCGGACGGATATTGCCGAGTGCCGCATCGGACGCGCCCATCGTCTCCTGTGTGTACTGATATACCTTGTCAATAAACGCGAGCAGCGAGCTGTCCAAATCCGGCATTTTAAATGCGTTGGTGATTGCTTCGCTTACATTGCCCCTTATCGCTATGGCTTCGCCGATTTTATTTGAAAAACCGTTTGGAAAGCGACTTACATCGTATATCAGCTTCGGGAAGGCAAGCTTCTTGACATGGTCCATGTACATAGCAAAAATCTTGTTGATAAATAGCTGGTTTGGAATCAGGCACTCTACCGCCGACTGTCCGTGGTAGCGGTTTTTGACCGTTTCCCAGTTCATAAATGCAACCGGGTAAAGCTTAAGCTCCGTATCGAATGTGTCACGAATGATTGCGTTTTGCGTCGTGATGCAGCAATGTACGCTGCCGCCTTCCTTCCAATACTTAACCAGAACGGATACAAGCTCGTTATCGGCGATATCCTCATTGAGCATATTTGTGTCGCTATCCGGAATAATAGTTTCCTGCGCTTCCTGCTCCGTCATAGTGCCGTGCTCAACCGCTTCGCGGCGCACATCGTCAACGTATCTGCGCATCAAGATGATGATATATGGTTGCGCCTGCACGTTGTTGTCCGCAGGGTTACCGAAGAAGAAGTTTGTAATATCGATGCTCTCAGCACCGACGATGCCGGTCGCGGCCGTACCGGTTTGTTTCGATGTATCGAAGAAAAGATGCATACAGCCGTCGCCCTGCACAAAACCGTCGCGCAGGACGGCGCGATTTTCCTTTTTGATTTGCGCATATTCAAACGCCTTATCAATTTCGTTTGTGATAATTTTCATTTCCGCATCAGACTTGCCGTCGTCAATATACGGCTTAAGCGATACTGCAATATCATCAGATGCGATAAAGGAAATCTGCATATTTGCAATACGCTTCAGAATGTTGAATACCGGCTTGTCCAAGTCGGGCGCATTGACACCTTCCCACTGCTTACCGTTAAAAAAGTTTTCGCACTTCTTCTGGCTTTCGTACAGATTCATTGCGTGATTGTACGCGATGCCGTCCTGGTACTCCTGCCAGATTTGTGCCGGTTCTGTCTTGATTTTCATTTGCTGCTAACCTCCTGCGGCTCACCTGTGTAGCTGAGCAGATTATCCCACTGCTTTTGTGCGGCAGTTTCTTTCGTTTCCGTTTTAGCTTCATTCGGCGCATCAGCTCTCGGCTTTTTCGTCACCCGCCAAAGCAAAAGCACATTGCACACAAACAGTGCACCGTTTAAAAAAATCAGCATTTCCATAAAATCACACTCCGTAATTGATAAATGAATCTATATTATCCTCTTCCTCATCATAGAGCTCGTCCGGCACGTCCACCGGTGCCGGTTCGCTGGCAACCGGTCTACCGCATACAAATCCGCGCAGCGCATCCGGCGCGTGTGTAATCTCATGCGGCTCATTCGCAACATCATTCGGGTTCTTCTCGTCATGCTGCAAAAGCGGCAAATCGTGAATGATGTTTATGCAGTTTTTAAAAAACATCAATTTCGCTTTAAAAGTGCCGTCCGGCTGTTCCACCGGCTTAAGCCACTCGCCCAAATCATACCAACCCTGCACACGGTTGTTATTCGATTTGTAAAAATACCAGCCGCTGTCTAAGAAAATATCTACTGCACTCCTGCCGGTATCCTGGCGTCGGTTAAAAAGGTCGGGCGGTGCAAAGCTCATCAGGATGTTATCTCCGTTGTTGACCTCAATCAGACGGCGTGCCGCATCCGAAATAATCAGGTTCGATTCGTGAATTTCTTTATACACGTATGCGTTGCCGTGTTCATCCACAGCAATCCACAACGCCGCAAACATATCCAGGCCGTAGTCGATGGATACGTACCGATTCCAGTGCTTTGGAATTTCAAACGGCTCTACAACATGAATGTCACGGTTGAATTTTTCAAAATACTGCCCTTCAAATACGTCCCAATCACCGTCAAGCATTGCGCGCCGTCTGTCCGGCGGTAGGTTTTCAAGCGTTCGAACGTAGTCCGGCGAATTCTTCATCAGTGCCGGATTATCATATACCTTTGAAGGTATGAAGGTGTAATCCTCCGGTCGTTCAGACTCTTTGTAATTCTTGTCGATAAACAAACGCTTCACCCATGCATGTCCGACGCCGCCGGGGTTGCACGTAAAATACATTCTCGGCTGAAATGGTTTTGACATCAAGCCGCTGGAACGGTTGCTCTCCGTCAGCGCCTGGAATTGAAATTCCGTAAAATGCGTTGCTTCTTCCATAAAAATTACTTCGTACGCCTGCCCCTGATATTGCAGCACATCACTTTCCGCCGCACAGTATCCAAGTAAGATTCGACTGCTGTTCGGGAATAAAAATTCTCTTGTGCTCGCCTTGTAGCTCGCCATGCCTTTCAGCATCTTTTGCAGCGGCTGAAGGTGGTTTTCTCGTAGTGACGGCAAATCTCGTCTTAAAAGCAAAATCTGTATCCCCGGATTCCCCGCGGCCAGCAATACCGCTTTTGTTCGCGCCGCCCAGCTTTTACCGCCGCCACGCGCGCCGCCGTAGGCAACATACTTTGTGTGTGCTTCAAAAAATCTTTGCTGCTGCGGAAAGACCTCTTTGATCTCTAATCGTCCCATGTTTCCTTCCATCCGTTAATTACAATCTCAATTTTATTATCTGTAACACTCTCACCGGAGGCAGCTGCCTGCTTGTCATAAAGTGTGTTGATTAACGCAGTGAGGTCACCTACACTTGCCGTCTTTAACGAGCTTAACTGCTCCGTCAATCGCTTACGCACTTCTTCGTCCAAGTCATCCTTACACAATTTCTCAAGAATTTCTTTCGCCTTAAGCTCACTTTCGTATAATTGTGCCGCACGCACTTTTGCGGCATGCAAAAGGTCGTCTAATCCTTCCCACGCATCGTCAATCAGCCGGGTCTTGCGATCGTTGCGTTTTGTCTCAATATCTTTACCATCGTCTGAAGTTCGATACTTTTTTTCCCATCTGTAAATTGTCGAGCGCGGCCTTTGAAGCTTATCCGCAATTTCAGCATTGCTCATACCGGTTTCATATAGCGCAACAAACCGTTCATAGTCCGCCTCTTTTTTCTGCGCAGGCGTTAATTCTACGCGTTTTCTACCCATCAGCCGACAAACTCCTTTCCCACGGTTTAAAATTCAAAACAAGGGGCATTTTCAGCCCGAAAAAGCATAGTAACATATCTTATGAAACTGTTACACCGAGCAAAAACCCGCAAAGCCGCATTTCCACGCTATTTTTTTCGCCCCGGCTTCGCTCGGCGTAACAAAATCTCGATATGTTACGAGATTTTCACATTTTGAAAGGCGAAAAATGCTCCATCGAATCATCAATGATTTTTTTATTAATTCCCAAATATCTAAGCGTAATGGACTCGTGTGAGTGGTTAAAAATCTCCATCAGCATGCTCACATCACCGTATTTCATATAGAAGTGATATCCGAAGGTCTTACGCATCGTATGCGTGCCGATATGTTTTAGTCCGTACTTGCTTCCGAACCGATTGATAACTCTCCAGGCCTGCACTCTGGTAATCGGCTGCCCGGTGCGTGGATTTGGTACAAGGTATTCGTGGCCCTTCTTGCCGCGGCAGTACGCCCGTAGCACGCGCTTGAGCGAATTTGATATGCGGAAGGTCTTGAATTTGCCGGTCTTTTGCTCATATAGCCGGATTTCATCTTTATCCCGCACGTCGGTTACGCGCAGCGTCAATATGTCGCTGACGCGCAAGCCGGACGATATTCCAACGCACCAAAGTATGTAGTATTTAACATCATAATCCTTCAAGTCCGAAGTAATCGCATCCACTATATTCGGCTCTCGGATCGGCTCGACATAATTCATGCTTTCACCTCTCACATATAATTTTAGCAAGTTTTTTCGTTGCACAGTGCGGACTTTACCGGTGCCGGAACGCAAAAAGGACAGGGCGCAAGCCCTCTCCTTCATATAATTATGTACTTTTAAATCAGCTGCAGATACTCCGCAATGTCATGCAGAAACCTACGGCGCCGTTCGTAGAACGTTGACCGACTCATCGGCAGCGCACTGTATTCGAAATGATACCGTCTGCCTTCGATGCAGCTTTCAAAGATTTGCTCTCGCAGCTGCGTACGGAGCTGCTCACTGTCACAATCCACCCCGATGCAAACCGCCGCTTGCTCAATCGCAACCTGTATTTTTTCTTCTGCACAGTTCAGACTCTCCGCTTCCAGGCGGCGCGCGTACCCGCGCACGAATCCGATGCAGCACAGCTTCACGTCATACGGCAGTTTGTACCTCGTCTGTGACACTGTATCACTCCTTAACTCAAAAAAATATACTTCCAAAACGCGGGCAAGTCGCTATTGATTACGGCATCAAATATGATTTTCGAAAGCCATAAAGTGCCGATTGCAATAGCTGCGTAAAATACAATCGCAAGCAATGTTTTCACTTCTCCGCACCTCTTTCTTTTGGTGTGCGTGGCGGTTCAGGAAGTGGCATCCAATGGGTGACTTTCCAATAATGATTTGGAAATGTGGCAACTCCTATGTTGCAAGTCTGTAAAAACCAATGTTTTCGTTGCTGAATACATCCTGTTACATAGGTCTCGCCCTCTGTAGAGCTATTTTTGACATAACACAAAACTGTTTCGCCATCTCTTTCAGGTAACCTCTCATTTACATCAATCCATTCAGCCATCACCCCTCACCGCCTTTCACATCATCAGTTAATTTGTTACCACAATATTGACAAAACAATGCGTTTTTGCTTACATCTCTGTAACAACTTTTGCAATATCTCCTTCGTGTAAAATTCACAGTATCGTCAGGGAGTGATATTTCAAATATCTCACAGACTTTTGGCAAACAATCATCACAAACGGAACACATCTTTTTTGGCGAAGATACAGAGGTATGTCCGAAAGATATATATAATTTGTTTAATTCTCTTTTGGGGTGTTCTATTCCACATAACGAACATATTTCGGTGCAATATCTATAACTCATTCCGCACCGCCTTTCTCGGTTGGGTGGTCGCAGAACGGACAATCATCGGAAATAAGAAAATAAGTTCCTTCCGACAAATACAAACTTCCTGCTTCTTTTGTTTTTACTTCAATTCCTGTTTCATTGTCGTACCATTTTTCAATAGTAAAGCAACCCGAATAATTATAAGTGTCAATGTGGACTTTCTTAAATTCAAAGTTACCAAATCCCATTGACATATTACCGCAAGCACATAATGTACTCATTAAAATAAAAACCATAATAACTGCAATTATCTGTTTCATTTTCCCTCATCTTCCTTTCTCTGCCGCAATGCCTGCTCTGCTTCTTCTTTGGTGAGAAATACCGTTTTGCCGATTTCAGTAAGCATTTTCAAGGTAAACTGTTTTTCGTAAATGCTATAACAGATAGTTCCTTTGGGTACTGCCTCATATTCAATTTTGCCGGTATAGCTTGGCTTGAGTCGCTTGCCCACCTCTTGGAACATCACCCTCGCAAGCACCTTTGGAGTTTTTGCTACTTTTTTTCTTCCGCAAACTTTTAAGTCGTAGTTTTCAGGCTTGCCGCATCTGCAACGCTTGATTACATACACCGTATCACTAACCTTACAAGGCGGTACAATTACGCCGTTTGCAAGCAACCAATCTGCATGCTGGTCGTAAAATACTCTTGCGTTTCTTGGCGCATTTTTCAGCAACTCAATCAATCTTTCACGTTGTTCATTCATCACCGCAAACCTCCCTTGCCTTGCTGCACAGTTCCTCGTCGACACCCATTTCTTTCGCAATGCCTGATACAATAGCCAATACTGCAATCGTATCCTCTTCCGAACCGGCAACGCCGTCACAGGACACATACACCGAATCGTTTTTTTCATACACCGAAAAGCAGACACCCCTGTGGATTATCTTTTCAGTTCCGTCCTCATACAATATTTTGATTTCTTTTACATCTCCGGCTTTCACTTTCTCCATCTCCTTCTGAATGGTATCTGCCAAAATTTTTCCTTGTGCTTCTCACGGATCAGTGGCACCATCGGGCGAATGTACCGACTTTGCATCATACGTTTCCTGCGCGCCGCATGCAGCTCACGCACAAACCACACGACAAATGTAATCAAAAGCGCAGCTGTAATGCCGAGAAGCAGTGCAGCAGCTATGTATTCCGGTTTCATACGCGCTCACCTGCCTCTCCGCGCTCCGCCAGAGCCTTGTACATCATCATCGGCTTGCCAATGTATACGCAGTATTGGTATTCAACCATCGCGCCGGGACTTTCACGATAATCGTTTAAGAACACAATTATGTCCGCCGTATCAATCATTGCAAAGCAAATACGCATATAATCCCCGGCCGTCATTCCCTCCGGCAGCGATGCCGGCGTCAAAACGGTGTAGCCGAGCCGGTCGAGCATCTCCTCAGCCCGGCCAAATTTTATCTTATAATCCGAATCGCCGGTGATTTTACCGGCTATATATACCTTAGGCATCTTTCACATTCTCCTTTTCAATCACACGCACGCTGTCCGTGTGCCGATGCACAATCTGCAGCTGCGTGCTCGTGTCCTTCTGGACAAGCCAGTTCTGATGATTCAACCCCATCTGCGTAATCAATTTCGCCTGGCGGACGGTTGGTTTTGTTCCCCGCATATTTCTCTCTCCTTTATCCGGGCAAGTGCCGTTGCTGTAAAGCACGCATCTCCAAGCAAAAGCCCGATGCACTCAATCGCCTCACGTTCGACCTGCAGCCCGTCTTTTAATTTAAACAAAATTTCTTTTTCCTTCGCCTGCGCTGAAATTCCGTTTTCGATGCGCCGCACAACCATGCTGCGAAAAAACTTGTCATTTTCGCGCTGCTTGATGTAGCGTGTATATATCTGCTGCTTTTCCTTTTTCGCCTGCGCCTGCGTGATGCGGCGCTTGTAGTACGCCGCATAGATATTGCGCAAAGCTAAGAACGCCGCGGCGTTAATTAAGTCCAGACCGTTTGGCAGCTCCACACCCTGCATCGCGAGCTCCTCCAGCTCATCAAAGGTAACATCGCAGTTTATAAACTTTTCTCTTCGAATTCTCGCCATAGCATGCCTCCTACAATTTCGCTGCACGGTCAATTTCCGATTGCTCGTAGAATTTCTGATACTCACCTTCAAAATGCATCTTAATCAGCCCGGTGCGCCCGAACTTGTTTTTGTCGATAAGCAAATCGCACTCCGCAGGGTCGACACTCTCATCCTTGTCCGTAACAAACGGCCGGTGCAAAAGAAAAATGTAGTCCCCGTCCGCTTCCAGAGCGCCCGATTCTTTCAAATCGCTCATGCGCGGAAACTCGGTACCATTACGCGACAACTGTGAAAGACAAATCACGGCGCAGTCTGCAAACTTGGCAAGCTTTTTTAATTCGCCGGAGATGTATTCAATCAGCTCACGCGTCTGGAAAAATTTCTTCGTCGATGTCACCTTCTGTATGTAATCAATAACCACGACATCCGGGCGGATATTCATAACGGCATTAATCATCGCCTCAATGCCGAAGATATTATCGAGCACAAAAAAGCGTTTTTGCTCGCGCACGATTTCCATGTAATCCTTGATGAGTGTAATATCTTCCGCCGCCAGACGGTTGTCCGTAAATTTTTCATACGGAATCAGAAGCGAGCTTGCGGCAAATCGGTCGTAAATCATGCCCGCCGACATTTCGAGCGAGAAAAACAAAACACGCTTGTCCTTCTGCGCCTGCGCTATGTTGATTGCAAATGCCGTCTTGCCGGTACTGGGTCTTGCGCCAATGTAGCAAACCGATTGCCTGCGAATACCGGAAAGCGTCTTATCCACCGTCGGAAAGCCTGTTAAAACACCGTCGTGCACAAGTCCGAGCGTATCCATATATTCGTCCAAGTTTCTCTCGCAAACTGCCTCGTCGCTTTGAACGCCGGCATGCGCCTGCGCATCCTCGATAAGCTTACGCAGATTATGAACATCCAGCGTCTTTTGCATCATCAGCTCGGATACGCCTTCCTCCAGCCTGCGCTGCATATTTAATTCGCGCAGCCGCTTTAGCGCCGGTTCGAATGCATATACAGTTGCCACCGATGCGGCGCAGTCCTTGATAAAGCCCATTTTGCCGATACCGGCAAATTTCGCAAAAATCGTAGCCACACTAATATTGCCGCTGTCATAGCATTCGCGTAAAATCTTGTACGCACCCGGGCATACCGAAAAATCCTCCTCACTAAGCTGCGGAATGTAGTCGCCAAGTGTATCGCAAAAAGCCGTCAGGCATCCGAGCACGGTACGTTCAATCACGGACTGTTCACTTTCAAATTGCTCGCTCATTCGTCCAGCCTCCTTATGCCGCCGTACCCCGATTTTCTAACCGGCTCGAACTTCTTTTTGCGCTCCTCGTCATTGCGCGCCCACGTCAGGATTACGCGATAGTGCGACTGATACTCGGCGTATTTTTTTGGAAAGACTAAAGCATAGTTTTCCAGCTTTTCAATCCAATTGCGCGCGCCGGCCTCGCCAAAGCGCTCAACCAATTTCTTGTACTCTGCTTCAGTAAGATATACTACTTTACTTTCATCGTAAGGTAGTTTATTTAATAAATTATTATATATATTATCTTCTTTCTTTTTTTGCTTCTTTTTTTCTTTCTTGCCGGCTGCAGGCGAAGCAACTTCGCAGCCCCCAGAAACCAAATTTTGTCCTGTTTTGCTCTCATATTCCGGCTTTTGGGCGACTTTAAGTAGAGGTTGTCCGTTTTCGTGCGTTTTTTCAACCTCTTTTGATGTCGAATTTTCGAAAATTGCGCAAGACAAATAAAAGCTTGCACCCTTTTCTTCCGAACGAAACAACCCTAACTTTTTGCCGTATGCAATTATATCGGACATCAGACCGTGCGATACGCCGCAGAAGGCGGCAAGCTCACCCTCAATGCCCGAAAGCATCTCGACCCGGTAATCCGGCTGTGCTGCCAGATGCAGCATTAGCTTGACAACCGCGCCAAAACCCTTAGTCCCGAACCGGTCGGATATGCGACTGATTCGAAAATCCGTAAAGAGCGAAACAGGGATTTTGCCTTCATACATAAAATCCCTTCTTTCTCTTTAATGGACAGCACAACGCAGGAATCCTTCTGACGCCTGCGCGATACCTTATTTATATTGTGCTCGACGTGCCGATGCAGCGCACAGACACGCAAAGCATACATACCCTTCTGCCCTTAAGCGAAATCTCATTATTTTTTACATTTATTTTTTGGAGCAAAAGAGTGTGTAACCGATGGAAATATATACAAACCCCATCCGCCCGATCAGGAGATATTCTTGCCAGTAAAAGGAGTGATTGTTTGCACATGGACTTTTTTAATCTGCTTCGCGTGTAGATTGTGTTGTCCGGGCAGACGGGGATGTATTTAAAATTCATTATTGACAAACGAACAGCCGTTTGCTATAATGTAATTGCGTTTTACGGCTTGAGGCCTTCGATGTTCCAGCATCTGGGTCTCTTTTTTTATGCCGTTATTCATAATACCACCTTTTCCATGATTACTACTATCAACTTTAAAAATCCGTACATAGTGCCACAGAACGCGGCGCAACCCACCAGCGCATCTACCAACAACCGGACTGCCCTGTTTTTGGAAATCCGGAAACCCGCCATTGCGGAGAATATTCTTGCCATCGTACACACCCCCTTTCCCCGGGGATAATCCTTTGTGCATCTTATCCTCTCCCTCCACGCACGGTCGCCAATACCGGCATCCCTGCAATAACCTCGCTTATATGTACCGGAGCCTGAACCGTCTCGCATTTATGCGCCCGGCGCAGCTGCTCCGTCAAAGCCTGTAAATATTCCCTTTCCTCTCTTGTAAGCATCTCAGTACTCCCTTCAGCTACACATCTGCCGTGCCAGGCAGGCAACAGAGATATATCCGGTTTTCGCAAAACTAAACATCCGATACACCGTCCGCTTGGACACGCCTAAAAATTCGGCGACCTCGCCGGGACGAAGTATTTCCTTCGTCGGAAACCGCTCCTTGATGCGCTCGATGTTGTCCCTATACCCTTCCTTCTCTAATGGCATATCCTACACTCCTTCCTGCGCCGCATCCGACGCATATAAATCATCAATGCTGCAATGCAGCACCTCCGCCAGCTTCGGCAAAAGACTCGCACGCGGAACATTCGTTCCAGTTTCCCACATGGCAACCGTCGACTGTCCGACTCCGAGTTCCGTGGCAAGCCCGCCCTGCGTCAGACCTGCGCTCTCTCTTAACTCTCTGATGTTCAAACCTATCCCTCTTTTCAATTGAATTCTTTTTACCCCTGTGCTATAATGGTGCAAAGGAGGTGATTAAATGAAACTACACGAAAAACTTTTAAAACAAATCTGCATTTACTGCGGCACTGACTACTCCAAAGGATTTGATGTTCTTGAACGATTAAATCTAACAAGCTTAGACACAGCAACTTTGGAAACTCTCGATTATTTAGAACAACAAAAAATGATTTACCACACTTACAGCGACCATCGTTATATCGTCTATCTTACATACGCCGGACGCCAATACTTTGAAACCGAACTAGCAAACGGCACTTTGCGGTGGATAAAGAAAAATATCCTTGACCTACTAGCTATTGCGATTGCAGTTATCGCACTATTAAAGCCGTGATAGAAATAATCAATGCAACAATTCCAAGCGCATGTTCTAAAATATAATCTTTGATTTTTTGCTTTACGGACATCGGCTCACCTGGTGTCCGTTTTATTTTTTTACTCATATCTCCACCACCTTTCTCCCTCAATTCTAAAACATAGCCGAGGTTTACTACTATCAACATAAGTTTAATCATTCTGCGTGATTATAATATCATCATTTTAAATGTTTGTCAACACTTAAAATGATTTTTTATTAAACTTTTTTCTTTTCTATTTACAAAATATCATTATTGATGATATTATTCAATCAGAGGTGATGATATGTTTCAGATTAAACTGAAAGAATTGCGCGAGAAAAAACAAGTTTCGCAAGCGAAACTTGCACAGGCGCTGGGTATATCGCAATCCACCGTAGGAATGTGGGAAAACGGTACAAACAAGCCAGAATACGAAAAGCTGATTAAACTAGCTGAATACTTTGATGTTTCGATTGACTATTTGCTATGTAGAACTTCGGAAATTGCAACCGACAAAAACTACATCTCTATACCGGTGTACGGTCGCATCCCTGCCGGAATTGCGACAGAAGCAATCGAAGATATACTGGACTATGAAGATATTCCAAAAGAATGGTTGAACGGTGACAAAGAGTATTTTTCCCTGCAGGTGAAGGGTGACAGTATGTTCCCGACATACCAGGACGGCGACCGGGTAATCTTCCAGAAGGCATACACTGCCGAGACCGGCGACGATGTCGCAGTGATGGTGAACGGCGACGATGCAACCTTTAAGCGCATTGAGCGCAGCACCGCAGGCATAATACTCAAGCCGCTCAACCCGATGTACGAAACAAAGTTTTATTCAAACGAAGAAATCGAAGCGCTGCCGGTCCGCGTCATCGGCATCGCAAAAGAATTAAGAAGAAGTGTGAGAAAGTGAAATATGCTGGTCTTTTAGCCGTATACGGCCTTATTTTTGGAATAATAGTATTTTTTAACATAGGAAACATCGTCGATTGGTATCAAGAAAATCGTCACCGAAAATCCTTTGCCGGCGCATTGACGCGTGTTGCAGGTTTTGTTTTCTATTTGTTTTATTGGCCACTCAAAATCATTGTACACCTGATATCAAATGTCGGCGGAATTTTGTTTATTATAGGAATTCCGATAATGTTTGTAGTCTTAATAGTTGATGCATGGAACGAACGCGCTTGGGTCGCACTGATTTTTGTAAGTGTAATAGCTTTGGTCGGGATAAGCATACTCGGTTTTAAAATTTACTACACACTCGAAGATAAAATCCAAAAACATCTCGCACGCAATGACAAAGATGACAAATCAAAGGAGACGCACAATGACTGAATGCATAATCCGATACCGCCGCAGCACGAAGGCAAGAACGTCGTCATAATCATAAGCCGCACCGGCGCATACGAAGAGCGCGAGCTCACCGATGCGCAGCTGAATTATATTTGGGCACAATTAGAACAATTTTTCAAACCGGAAAAATAAAAAAGGAGATTCGCATATGGATAAAGAACTCATCGGAAAACTAAAATCTAAATTTGACGATATCGTACACACGACCGAAGATGGTGTTG
>JAZSGM010000032.1:0-3020 GCA_045532715.1 Clostridia bacterium | reverse complement strand
ATATGCATAGCATCAAAAAGCCCCTCAGCGTCCAGGCGCTTTTTGAGCTGCTCAAACGCCAGATGCAGCGCACCGATACCGTCCGGCTCGAAAGCCTCAACATACAGCTGGTAGCCGCCGTCACGCTCATAGACCGAAATGCGGCCGCGCGCCAGCACCTTCATGCCGTTTTCCGGCACGAACGCAAGCTTTTGCGCGCTGCCCTTAAACATCACCGCGCGCAAAACGCCGCCGTCATCCTTGAGTGTCATATAAATATGCCCCGAAAAATGAAGCTTAAAGTTCGAGATTTCACCCTTAATCCAGATGTTTGCAAACGCCGGGACAGAGTCAACAATCAGCTTCATACGCGCATTGAGCTCAGAGACGGTTAATGTATACAAGTTCTCCACGTTTTTCACGCTCCCAATACGCCGGCAAGCACACCGTTGATAAACGCCGGTGCATCGTCTGTATCATACACCTTCGCAAGTTCAACCGCTTCGTTGACCGACACGGTATCCGGAATATCCTCAACATATTGAATCTCATAAACCGCAAGACGCAAAATTGCAAGACTCATTTTAGAAAGACGCTCTAACTTCCAGTCCTCGCTTAAGTGCTCCGAAATAACAGCGTCAATCTCTTCTACCTTTTCGAACACGGTATTTGCCGCCGCTACGATATACTTAAACTGCTTCCTGTCCGTCTTTTTAAGCGATGCATTTTCCTCGGCAAAACGATCAACCACCTCCGGGTAACAATCGCTCTGCGCCGTAATCTGAAACACAAGCTTAAACGCTTCTTCTCTGGCTTCTCGTCTGTTCATACTTTTTCCTCCAAAGCTTTGGTTTATTTATTTTCCAATGCCATTATCTTATCCACACGTCTTTTGTGTCTGTCGCCGCCAAACTCCGTGTTCAAAAACAAATCCACCATTTCCAGGGCAATATTCGGTCCCGTTGTTCTGCCGCCGAGGCATATCACATTTGCATTGTTGTGCTCGCGGCACATTTTCGCATCAAACTCGCTGTGGCAAAGCGCCGCGCGAATACCGTGTATCTTATTGGCTGACATAGAAATGCCTATGCCCGTGCCGCAAAGCAGAATACCTTTTTCGCAACTGCCGTCCGTCAGATTAGCACATACTGCCTCTGCGATATCCGGATAGTCCACACTGTCCGTAGTAAAGCACCCGCAATCGATATAGTCAATCCCCTTTTCCTCCAGATGCTTTAAAACCTCCTGCTTCAACGCGTAACCGCCATGATCGCAACCAATCGCTATCATTTTATTGTTCCCCCTGTTTCATTTTTTCATCATACTCACGCTCCGCCTGTGATTTGCGGAGGTAAATCGGCTGCAAAGCCGCATAATCCGAAGGCGCTTCGCCAGCCTGCGCTTTTGCAAATGCACACGCAGCAACCGCAGCTGCACTTTGCAGATTTGCGCCGACCGGTGCAAAGCACGCCGTTTCTCCCATGGCTTCCGTCAGATATGCCTGGTGCACCGGCACCCCATCACCGATAAAAATACACGTTTTGCCTTGTGCTTTTAATTTCGAACACAAGGCATCAATCGACATCGCATCCGGTGCAAGCACGGTATGAAGCTGCCCTTTTTTCCATGCATACGCCGCGCAGTATACCTGGCTGCGTCTTGCATCCATAATCGGCACAATCACATCACCGCAATGCGGCAGCTTGTACGCCATTGCCTCTAAAGTAGACACACCGTAGACCGGCTTGTTTTTCGCATAAGCAAGCCCCTTTACACTTGCCACACCGATTCGAAGTCCGGTAAACGAGCCCGGACCTGCAGACACCGCAAGCGCATCCACCTCATCAAACGCTGTGGTGCATTGCTCCAAAAGGGATTCAAGCATCGGCATCAGCACCTGAGAATGTGTTTTTTTATTATTGACCGTAAGCTCCCCGAGCAAACGCATATCCTCAACCAATGCAACCGAGCATACGTTTGCCGCAGCTTCAACCGCTAAAATCTTCACGCTTCGTCCTCCAATACAATTTCGCGATAGTTCTCGCCCCTGGTCGGCTCCTTATGAATCGTCACGGTGTAATACCCTTCCGGTAAAAGCTCTTTTATATTTTCCGACCATTCAATTAAGCATATGCCGTCCCCGTAAAGATATTCATCCACGCCGGCGGCATAGGCATCGTCCTCACTTTCAATGCGGTACATATCAAAGTGGTAAATCGGCACACTTGCCGGATATTCGTGAATCAGCGCAAAGGTCGGCGAACTGACATAGCCGTCAAAGTCAAACGCCTTGACAAAGCCGGACACAAACGCCGTTTTGCCTGCGCCCAAATCGCCCGACAGACAAATCACATCGCCCGGCGCGAATTTTTGCGCCAGCTTTTTTGCAACCGCGCGCGTTTCTTCTACACTATTCGTTTCGTATCGCATAATAATCACCTTTTTACATATGTAGTTATATTTTACCACATGGACAAGCAAAATTCAACGAAAATATGC
Source organism: Clostridia bacterium (assembly GCA_045532715.1). Classification (GTDB taxonomy): domain Bacteria; phylum Bacillota; class Clostridia; order UBA1381; family UMGS1253; genus RGIG2041. The sequence continues at coordinate 542 of JAZSGM010000032.1, read as the reverse complement.
ATTTTCTGTTTTCGCCGTCTTTTTGCGCCTGCCACACAGAAGCAAAAAGGAGAATGAACAATTTCATTCTCCTTTTCATTTTACAGTTCAACCTTTACATTTTCTCTCGCAGATTTATAAATTGCAAACATCACCTCGTGTGATGCAAGCGCATCCTGCGGTGTGACAAACGGCTTTCCGCCGTTTTCTATACAAGTGTAGATATCGCGGATTTGCTTTTCGTGGCTGTTGCCCCAATAGCCTTTAATCACGCCTTCCGAGCTTTCGGCATCCGCCGCAATCGGCGCACTGCCGTCATCAAATTCAATCAGCAGTGTCTGCCCGGTAATCTTTGCTGTACCCTTTTCACAGGTAAGTGTAATTTCTACCGGATAATTCTCTTGCGCGTTATTGGTAAAATAGAAGCTGATTCTCTCGCCGCCCTCGTAATCAAGCACGCCGGTAATCATATCCTCAACCTCAATATCGTGTGCAAGCGTCGCCATAGCCGCGCTGACGGTTTTCGGCTTACCGCCCATAAACCAAAGCATCAAATCCAGCGT
>JAZSGM010000127.1:0-2762 GCA_045532715.1 Clostridia bacterium | reverse complement strand
TCATTTCCACCTCATCCGAGTTGCTACGCAACCCACCTTCCCCTCAAGGGGAAGGCTTTATTTGTTCGACAATATTCGACATATCCATATTGCGAGGCATAAGGTTTAGATGCAAACCTTTTTTGGATGATAGTTCGTGTCGAATTAGGAACGAAAAGTCATTGTATTTTTTCGATATCAATAAACTCGTATCCATATTCTTTTATAGTTTCAATTACCTGATTAAATAGACTTTCATCATCAATAAAGAAAATGTGTGTTGTTTTTGGTGCTGTATATAAACCAATCGAAAAATGTGAACCGCTACAATCAAATTCACCAACATAATTACCGTCTATGTTATGATACTCTTTAAAGTTAATTTGACATTCAGCAAAAAGAATTTTACCGATGGTACATTCAATACCCGCATTATCAATTTTTATTATATCTTTTTGAGTCAAACTTTTATAATCACTAAAATCAATTTTCATACAAACATCTCCTATTGACATCTTTCGACATATCCATATTGCAACACATAAGGTTTAGATGCACGATTTTTTATGCAACTTGTATGCTTATACCAAGTAAAGGAGCAAGTATCATATATATAGTAATAACACTTAAAATTGGTGTAAGTATAATAGCACTGTATATTATAATTTTTTTGAACTTGAGTTGAACTTTGAAATATGCAAAAATATGTAACGCTAAATAAATAATAAAACTTATTCCGCATCCCAAAAAAGCAAATGCTCCATCGCCACCCCAAAACCACATAAACATAAAGTATTCAACCATTATAAATATAGCCAGGGGGATATGTAGTAAAAATAAAATTGTTTTCTTCACTTCTGCACTTCCTTTCGACATCTTTCGACATATCCATATTGTGATGCATAAGGTTTAGATGCAAACCTTTTGAATATCAAGTTCGTTTTAAGTTAGGACAAAAATCAGTATATCCAATGCCAAAAATATGGATATATCACATCATCTGCACTACCTGTATTTGACCAAATTGTATTCCATGAAACCTCTTTCCAGTTACCATCATCATAAACAAATGTCAGAACATTTCCAGCCGATTTGCCCTTTGATACATAATAAACTTTTGAAATGCCACATGTTTCATACTCTAAAACCTTAAAAAATTCCATATCTCCAAGCATAGTATTTTGTTTATATGCATCCTTAAACTCATCATAATGTTTCTTTGTAAGAACTTCGCATTTAACAAGAGAAAACATATATGTAATTATTAGGCATAGAATAAATCCAATTATTAAGTATTTAATCTTTGTTTTCATTTACAATCCCTCCGGCTCTTTGAGCCACCTCCCTTTACACAAGGGAGGCTTTTTCTTTCATCGAATTTCGACATCCATATTACTCGTGTCAAGTCAGGATAAAAAATTCGGTATATGCCAATTATACCACATTCTATATCGCAGTTCAATCTTGCATTTTCCATGCCCTTATGTTACAATAGGAAAAGCAATTTTTGAAGGAGTAATACAATGAACACATTAAATGAAATGTTAATTCAGGATTTTCATATTTCCGAGCAGACGGTAAAGCTTGTGGAAGAAGCTGAAGCCGAAGTCAAAGCGGAGTTTGATGCGATTGACAAAATGGCGATGTACAACCAGGCGAAGGTGTTAAAGGCATATGCCGACAACCAAATCGGCGAGCAGCACTTTGTGCCGACCACGGGCTATGGCTACAACGATATGGGCAGAGATGCGATTGAGCGCGTGTATGCGCAGGCGTTCGGCTGTGAGGACGCGCTTGTGCGCCACACGATTATTTCCGGCACACACGCCCTTTCCACAGCACTCTTCGGCGTACTGCGCCCGGGCGACACGCTTGTAAGTGCAGTAGGCAGACCGTACGACACCTTAAATGAAGTCATCGGCTCGGAGGGCAAAACCGGTGACGGCTCACTTGCGGACTTCGGTGTAAGCTACCGCGAGGCGGCAATGAACGCAGACGGCGGCGCAGACTTTGATGCTATCTGCACCTGCATCGACGACACCGTTAAAGCGGTACTCATCCAGCGTTCAAAGGGCTACTTATGGCGCAAGACACTTTCCGTTGCGCAGATAAACGAAATCATAGACTTTATTCACGGCATCCGCGAAGATATTATTTGCATTGTGGACAACTGCTACGGCGAATTTACCGAGGCAGAAGAACCGCACGGCGATTTGATTGTCGGCTCGCTGATTAAAAACCCGGGCGGCGGCATTGCGCCGACGGGCGGCTACATTGCAGGCAAGGCAAAATATGTGGAACTGGCATCGTACCGTTTAACCAGCGTGGGCATCGGCAAGGAAGCCGGTGCATCGCTTGAAAACAACCGTCCGATTCTGCAGGGCTTTTTCATGGCGCCGCACATCGTAGCACAGGCGCTCAAGAGCGCAAGACTCTGCTCGAGCGTGTTTCACAAATTAGGCTTTGAGGTCTGCCCGATGCCGCACGAGGCAAACGCAGACATTATTACCTCCATCAAATTCGGCGCGCCGGAGCTGGTGATTGCCTTTTGTCAGGGCATTCAAAAAGGCGCACCGGTCGATTCGTTCGTTGAGCCGCAGCCGTGGGAAATGCCCGGCTATGCCGATCCGGTCATTATGGCAGCCGGCGCATTCGTGCAGGGCGCATCCATCGAGCTGAGCGCAGACGCACCGATTAAGCCGCCTTACATAGCGTATGTGCAGGGCGCACTCACCTATGAGTCTGCCAAAGTCGGCATTATGGTTGCAATTACAAAAGTTTTA
>JAZSGM010000218.1:0-6128 GCA_045532715.1 Clostridia bacterium | reverse complement strand
GGCAAATATCACCGGTGGATATCCCAGCGGATATCTACCGCAATACCTTACTCGAGGTTTAATTCCTTCACATAGGTCTTTAAGTTGGCAAGGCCTTCAGAAATGCCCTGTATGCAATCGGCAGCGCCTTCGTATTCAATCGACAAATCACCCGTGTAGCCGGCGCGGTCTAAAATCTTGATGCACTGCTTGACCGGAATCACGCCGTGACCGATGGTGCAGCCTTTCAGCATATTACAGCCGCGGGTTAAAATGCCGAGTGTTGCCGGCGTGATCTTATCAAACGGAATTTTGATAAAGTCCTTTGCGTGTGCGTGGAAGGCATACGGCGCGAGACGCGATACCGCGCTTACGCTATCTTCATCGACGCAGGCAAAATTGCCCATATCCACCAAAATGCCGAAGTTTTTGTGGTTTACGGCATTAAACAAACGTTCTACGCGGTCACTGTCCTGCGCTACAAAGCCGTGGTTTTCCACCATCGTGCGAATGCCTTTTGTTTCTGCATATTCACATACGGCGCGCACACCCTTTGCCAGCATCGGCAGCATCTGGTCAAAGCTGCGGTAGCTGCCCAGACCTCGCATAGAGTCCTGACGCATTAAGGTTACGCCGAGCGCCTCGGCAACATCGACCTGCCCCTTCATTCTTTCAACCTCTGTAAAAAGCTCTTCCTCGGTATCTACCGCGAAGTGCGCCGCGATGGTGTAGCAGTTTACACAGATGCCGACTTTTTTCGCTTCTTCGCGGATTTTCGCGGCATATTCTAACTGCGTCGAGTCATCGTGTGGCTTAATCTCCGTAAATTCGATGCAGTCAAAGCCGAGCTCCTTTGCTGCCCTGACGGTATCGAGCTGTGTCATTTCGCCTGCATTGATTTTTTGCGAAAAGGAATACGAGCTTACACCAAATCTCATAAAATCACCTCATGTCCTGTCTTTGCGGATTCGTAAATCGCATCCAAAATCTTCATCACCACAACGCCGTCCTCTGCAGGTGCGATACACTCTGTACCGTTCACGATGCAGTCTACGAAATGGTCAACCTCCTGCACAAACATATCCTTGCCGCCTGCCTTCAAGTTCCTTGTTGTCAAATCTACATCGGCAAGATAGCCGCTCACGGTGGTGTACAGCTTCGGCTGACCTGCAAGCGCCAGACCGCCCTTTGTGCCGTACAAGTCCTTCGCCGTTACACCGTTGCCGTTTAACGAGTAGCTTGTTTCTAAAAGCGTTACCGCACCATTGTCATAGCGGATGAGCGCAACCGCCAAATCCTCTACATCGCACTTGTCTGCGTCGCAAGCGCCTTCCGGTCTCCAGCCGACATGGGTTTTGAGCCAAGGTCTGTTTTTGAGCATATCAAAGGTTGCCGCATAAACGGAAACCGGCTTCGGCTTGCCCATCAGATAGCGCGTATGGTCGATGACATGTACGCCGAGGTCGATGACCGGACCGCCGCCGGATCTGTTACTGTCGGAAAACCAGCCGCCCGGGCAGCCGTGACGACGCAGATAGGTTGCCTTCGAGTAGTAAATATCGCCGAGTGCACCGTCGTTAATTAAGTCGAGTGCAATTCTGCTTTCGTCTGCAAAGCGCATTACAAAGCCGACCATCAAAAGCTTGCCTTGCTTTTCTGCCTCTGCACGCATTTCCTCTGCCTGCTGTGCGTTCATCGCGAGCGGCTTTTCGCAAAGCACATGCTTGCCTGCCTTAAGTGCCGCCATCGTGCATTCGTAGTGGCTTACATTCCATACACAAACGCTGACTGCGTCGAGCTCTTTAAGTGCGAGCATTTCATTTACATCCGTATAGGTGCGCTCGATGCCGTACTGCGCCGCTTTTTTTGCCAGTTTTTCTTCATCAATATCGCAAAACGCGTATACTTCTACATTTTCATTTTGAAGATAGCCTTGCAGATGAGACTCCGAAATGTTACCTACGCCGATAATACCAACTTTAATTTTTGCCATTATAATCTCCATTCCGTCGCTCCGCACGACATTTTATTTACTATTTATTCTAAAATCTCTTATCTGCGGAGCAAAGGAATGATAAGAGATTATTGCGCTTGCCGTTTCGTCCAAAGGACGAAAATTTCGGCGCGCCTTCATTCCGCCGGAGGCATGAACGCGAAGCTCGCGTTAGTTTTCCTCCATTACTTTTTTCAAATAGTTTACTGCCGTTAAAATATCGGCTGCCGGATTGTCGCCAACCTCACGCTCGATAGTTAAAAAGCCTGTGTAGCCGATGTCCTCAAGCGCCTTTAAATATGCCGCAAACGGTACGCCGCCCGTGCCGAGCGGTACTTCTTCATAATAGCCGCCCTGTCTGTACTCTTCCGGAATCGGATGTACCACGCGATAGAGGCACTCCGGGTCGCCGTCCTTTAGCTTGATGCCGTCTTTTGCGTGCGTATGTACGATGTAGTCTTTTAAGTTGTACACCGCCTGCACCGGGTCGTCACCTGTAACCATTACGAGGTTTGCCGGGTCTAAATTGACCGCAACGCCTTTCGAGCCGAGCGAATCTAAAAAGGTTTTTAAAGTCGCACTCGTTTCCGGGCCGGTTTCAATTGCAAAGTGCGCATCTAAACTGTCAGCGTACTCAGCAAGCTCGTGGCACGCCGCCTGCATAATTTTGTAGCGGTCGTGATTTGCATCCTTCGGTACAACGCCGATGTGCGTGGTTACGATGTCGGTTTCCAGTTCCTTTGCAAGCTCCATAATACGTTTGGATTTTTCAATCAGCTCCGGATTTTTCTCCGGATTGCCAAACCCCATGCCCAGATCACCGCAAATCGCAGAAAACTTCAGACCGTTGGATTTGACGAAATCCAGAAGCTCAATTCGCTTCTCCTTCGTTAAATTCTCCGGTGCATTTTCGCCCTTCGTGCAGTACATCTGCAAGCCCTGCGCACCGATTTGCGCCGCGCGCACGATGGCTTCCTTTGTCGGCAGACGGAAGGAATCCACAATCACACCAATATCAAATTTGCGCATTTACATTCACTCCTTAAAATTTTGGTATTGCTTTTGCTATAGCTTTATTGTATACTGTTTTCAAGGAAAAAGCAAATATTATCTTGCTTGAAATTAACATTATTTTGCTGTTTTGGAGGTGAATGCGCATGAAAAGCGGATTTTACGAACCGCATATGATTGCCGATGAAAAGATGCCGTTTATTTTTCATCGGGATCTGATTCGAAAAAAAGTGGTAGAAACGCAGAGTCTTGCGCATTGGCACAGAAATATCGAAATTCTGTTTTTCATCTCGGGTAAGGGGGAAATGCTGTGCGACACACAGATTACACCCGTGGAACCGGGCGACGTTTTCATCATCAATGCAAACAGCATGCACTACGTTGCATCGGACGACGAAGTGCGCTACTACTGCCTGATTGTTGACGATAGATTCTGCACGGAAAATGCGCTGAACGCAGAAACGCTCTTGTTTCAAAATCACATACGCGATCCGAAAGCACGTGCACTGTATGAACAGGTTGTTTCCTGCTATGCCAACCGAAATGCTTTTTACAAAGCTTCCGTTCGCTCCGCAGTGCTTTCCTTGCTGGTGTACTTGGTTTGCAACTATACTTTGAGTGAAGAAGTTGTGCGCAAACGCGCGGGCAGTAAAGCGGTAGAAAATATAAAAGCCGCGCTTGGCTATATCCACGCACATTTTATGCAAAAAATAAGCGTGCAGGAAGTGGCCGAATCGGTCAATCTGAGCCAATATCACTTTTCACGCGAGTTTAAAAAGGTAACCGGTGTGTCTTTTGTCACGTACATCAATTATCTGCGTTGCGAAAATGCAAAAAAACTGTTGCAAAGCGGAAATTGCACCGTCGCAGAAGCCTGCACAGTAAGTGGGTTTGAAAATTTTTCGTACTTTTCAAAAATCTTCAAAAAGAACTACGGCGCATCCCCACATTCCTATATTCCAAAAGTATAATTTTCCACCTCGGTACATATACTGTTACCGAGGTGATTTTTTATGTGGCAAAAAATAAAACCGTACATTGTTTCCATCGCAATTGCACTCGGTGTCGGCGGCTTATCTGCGCTGCTCACGCGCGAAAACATGGATGTGTACGAGCGCATTGTCCGCCCGCCGCTCGCGCCGCCGATGTGGCTGTTTCCGGTCGCCTGGGGCATCTTATATGTACTGATGGGCATCAGCAGTGCACTCATTTACGGCCAGCGCCTTTCCAAGCCTGCCGAGGTGCGTGAAGCGCTGTTTGTCTACGGACTGCAGCTGGCGGTTAATTTCTTCTGGAGCATTATTTTCTTTAACCTGCAGGCGTATTGGTTCGCCTTTTTCTGGCTGCTGTTTTTGTGGGTGCTGATTTTGCAGATGATTCGCAAATTTTATACCATTTCCCCCATCGCCGCCTATCTGCAAATCCCGTACCTTCTGTGGGTAACCTTTGCAGGCTATTTAACGCTTGCCATTGCTGTATTGAATTAAAATAAGGCTTTCCATCAGGAAAGCCTTCTTCTTTAATTCTTCCATTGCGCTGTTTTACAACCGGCATAAAAAGCGGAATTTCAGATGCAGAGCGAGGCAAAGGCGTTGACACATTTACTGCAATCAACATAAAAAGAGGAAATTTTGCTGTAAGACGAGGCGCAGCGCCGAGCACAGTACTCTTGTACGGGCTCGACGCTGCAACGAAGTATTACACAAAATTTACCTTTTTAAAATCAGGATAGAGGCACTTACCTCCCTAAGTAAGAAAAGTGCATGTAGTCATTGTTACTCGACCACGCGTTGCCGCCCCAGGAAAAACCGTACTTGGCAAAGGTTTGGACAACGATGCCGTCTTCGGGGATGGAGAAGGGATCTTCGTAGGGCTTCCAGTAGGAGCCGGCGCCGATGCGGCCGTCGGGATAGACCTGGTAGTTTTCGTTGGCGTTGATGTCAACGGCAAGACCGGAGTTGTGCTCGGAGGTGTTGCCGCCGCGCCAGCTGTAGCCGCCGATTTCGTAGATTGGAAATTGGGAAGGATCGTTGAAAATTTCGGTGAAAATTTTAACGAGGTCATCGGCGAGCGCTTTGTTGATCTGGAAAGATTGGGTGGATGCCGTTTTTAAGCCGGTGTTGCGGTTCAGGCGCCAGACGGGCACGGTGACGCGCACGATGTTGGCTTTGGCAGCGGCTTCGTTTTCGTAGCGGTCGGTTTCCTCGGTACCGAAGATGCGGAACCGCTTTTCGTAGTTGTCGCCGAGCATATACCAATATTTCCAGTATTCTGTTACTTCAAAGCCTGCGGCGCGCACGAGCATAACGCTGGCTTCGGCGCGGGTAAGCGTGCGGTCCGGACCGAAGGTACCATCCGTATAGCCGCTGAGAATACCGCGGGCATAGCAGCGCAGGATGCTGTCTGCATACTGCGGGTCAATTACGGAAAAATCCGCGATGCTGCCCTGCAGAGCATCGGTTTGCAGCGCCTCATCACTGTGCATGCGCTGCATAATGCGGTCAAAGAGGACGCTGACCGTTTTACGGTCAATGGGTGCGTCTAAGCTGTCCTCGTCGATTTCAAGGAAGTCATCTTCCGGCAAAAGCTTTACACTGCGCGTTGCATTGTAAGCCTCGGATGCCCAATGCGCACCGCTTTCGGCGCCGTAAAGCCGGCCGGAATAGAAGGTACGCGCAAGGAGCGTCAAAAATTCACCCTGCGTGAGTGTACGCGACGGCAGGAAGGTGCCGTCCTCATAGCCGCTGACGATGCCGTAGTTTGCCATCAGCTTTACATAGTCATAGTGCCAATCGCCTCTGTGTACATCGGAAAACGAAGACGGTGCCGCCGCAGCGCTGACGCCCAGCACACCTGCCGCCAGAAGCGCACAAATTATTTTTTTCATTTACCCCACATCCTTTTAAAAAAAATCCGTTTTCCATTATAACACAGCTTTTTCCCCTTTTCCATAGAAATATTTTGTTTTTATGCAAGTTTCCGACAAAATAAAAAAGCCCCAAAGGCGCCTTCACTTAGGGAGAAATCGGTTTTAGTCGGTAATTTACCGAAAATAGTTCACAAAAAATCAGCATTATACGCAAGTATGATGCTGATTTTTATGTTCCTCTTTCCGACAAAATTCCTCGTCTAAAACTGCCACAGG
>JAZSGM010000202.1:0-11187 GCA_045532715.1 Clostridia bacterium | reverse complement strand
ATACGTCGCAGGCGCTGATGATTGCCGGCGGTATTGCGCTGCAGAATGTTCCGGAGGGTATGGTCATTATTGCGCCGATGCTGGCGGAAGGCGTTACGCCGAAGCGTACCTTCATTTGTGCAATGCTGACCGGTGTAGTCGAAGTTGTCAGTACACTTATCGGCTATTTTGCGGTCAGTCTTTCGACGGCGATTCTGCCGTTTGCACTCGCGTTTGCCGGCGGCACGATGCTGTATGTCATCAGCGACGAAATGATTCCGGAAACACACGCCCACGGCAGCGAGCGCGGCGCGACCTATGCGCTCTTAGTCGGTTTTTGCGTGATGCTGATTTCAGATGTGTTGTTGGGGTGAACAAATAGGTTGACTTATGTAGGCGGGTGTGGTACACTTACGGCGATGTACAAGTTTTGTAAGTTACGGAGGAGACAGTCATGGACCTGAAAGTTGTATCCTATAACATAATGTCCGGCAGAACCAACGAATTGGTTTCCAGACGCAGTTATGATTTTTCGGGCGAGGTCATTCGTGAAATTGCGCCGGATATTATCGGCTTAAATGAGGTTGGAAGACATGCAACTGCAGGCTTCCCGATTCTGGAAATGGAGAAGGAGCCGGCGGCGTATCTGGGCGACAAGCTGGGGATGTACAGCTACTTTGCGTGCGCAAAGGTTTTCGGCGGATGCGGCTACGGCAATGCGCTTTTATCCAAATATCCGATTAAGAGTGCAAAAACCGTGCTTATACCCGATGTGGAGCACGATGAAGAGGATGAATTTGCCGATTACTATGAAACGCGCAGTATCCTTGTGGCAGAGGTGGATGTGTGCGGTGGCATTGTCGTGCTGGTCAGCCATTTCGGCTTGATGCCGCAGGAAAAAATCAACGCGGTAAACACCGCTTTAGATATTGTAAAATCGACGGATAAGCCGGTTTTGCTGATGGGCGATTTTAATATGCTTGCAGACGATGAAACGCTTGCGCCGATTTTTGATGCGCTCCATGATACGACAAACGGTGAAAAAGAGCCGCATACATGGCCATCCAATCCGGAAAAAGAGGTTCATTCCTACGAGGCAAAGATTAAGAATATCAAAGGAAAAGAAGGCTCTCGCAAAATTGATTATATTTTTACTTCCAAGCATTTCGACACCAGGAAGGTCGAGGTGTTTGAAAGCGTCGCCTCCGACCACAAGCCATATATTACATACCTTACGTTAAAGGAGGATTTGCTGTGAGCGAAACCTTGATGTATCAAATCACTGAAACCAGTAAATTCATGATGTCCTTTGTAATTATTACGAAGCAGAATAACGCCATCGTCATCGACGGCGGACGTGAGGAAGATATGCCGCTTTTAAAAGAGCACATCGGCGGGCGGCATATTTGCGCATGGATTTTGACCCACGCGCACGATGACCACATCAGCGGCTTTGTTTCCGAGGTGGAGAAAAACGGTCTTGCGGATTTTGACGTGGAAACGATTTATTACAATTTTCCGCCGTACGAGCTGATTGAAAATCACGATGTGCCGGATTATGAGAATTTTAAGTCGGACATTTTGGATTGCCTGCCGCGATTTAATGCAATTTTGCCTAAGATTCGAGAGAAAACACACATTACATATCAGGGGGAAAGCCTGCAGGTGGACGAGGTGAAAATTGATTTTATTTTCTCGTATCACGCGGGACTCAACAACAATCTGATGAACGACAGTTCTCTGGTATTCAAGCTGTCTACGCCGAATACCTCGGTGATGTTTTTGGGGGATATCGGTCCGGACGCGGGCGATGTGCTCTGCTTTGAGTCGAAGAATCTTTTGAAGGCGGATATGGTGCAAATGGCGCACCACGGCGGCTTGTGCTGCGGTATGGAGGTTTATGCGGCTGTGGAGCCGAAGGCGTGCCTTTGGTGCTGCAGGAAGGAAGAATATGAAGGTACAAGGGTACACCCGGTGCTTTCGGATAAAGAAACGCTGATAAAGCGCAAGTGGATTCGGATGCAATCCGTCGGCACTGCGCGAAAATGGATGGAACAGCTCGGCGTGCGCGAGCATTATGTAACGGGCTACGGTACAAATAAAATCGTATTATGAGTTAAGCAGTCGCGTAAGCGGCTGCTTCTTTTCGTATTCTATTTAGAAAAAAATCTAAATAGATATTGACAAAAGATAGTGAGGGGTGCTATAATCTATTTAGAGAATTCTCGAAATAGATTGGGAGGTGTTCGCGGATGGGGATGAATGAAACTTTAAAAGCCTTGGCGGACCCGGTCAGACGTGATATTTTGTCCATGCTCAAGCGCGGCAAAAAATCTGCAGGCGAAATTGCAGAGCATTTTAACCTGACAGGGGCAACGGTTTCCTATCATTTATCGAAGCTGAAGGCGGCGGATTTGGTAGCGGAGGAAAAATACAAAAACTACATCTATTATGAATTGAATACATCTGTGTTTGAAGAGGTGCTGACCTGGATTTATGCGTTGGGAGGGAAGAAGGAATGAAGTTTATAAAGTGGAAAAGTCTCATCATTACCTGTGTTGTCTGCCTTTTGCCGATTCTTTTGGGTCTTGCTTTGTGGGATAAATTGCCGGAGACAATGGCAATTCATTTTGACATAAACAATACCCCGGACAATTTTGCCTCAAAGAGTTTTGTGGTGTTCGGCTTGCCTGCAATGATGGTGCTTTTGCAGATGATTTGTTGCATCATCAATGATGTTAACGCATATAAGCATGGGGACCGCATTAAGTTTGAACGTGTAACAAAGTGGATTATTCCGTGCATGTGTGTTATTTTGCAGATTGTTACCTTGGGCTACGGGCTCGGTTGGAATTTAGATATCCGCAAGGTTGTTGCATGGCTTGTCGGCGGTGTTTTATTAGTGATTGGTAATTACTTGCCCAAGCTGGATTATGTTAAAAACAAAGAAGTTGATACGCAAAAAGCACGCAAAATCAACCGCTTTATCGGCTTTGAAACTGTGGCGATGGGTGTGCTGTTCATTATCAGCACATTCTTACCGCCGATTTCGACGGTAGTGTGCTTGATTTTGCTGATTCCGTATGCCATCGTTGGCATAATTTACGGCGTCTGTATCGGGCGAAAATAAACAGCGTTATCAGGCTTGATTTTATGTGATGCCTGTGCTATAATCTATATGCTGGCGCGGAGGGTTGCGCATTCAGAAGAAATGCAAAACCGGATAAGGCTACGGATTGAAACATCCGTTTTCTTATCCGGTTTTTTTGTTAGAAGGAGTAGTATATGCATATTCAGTTGTCAGATCATTTTGATTATAAAAAATTATTGCGGTTTACGTTTCCGTCAATTGTGATGCTGGTGTTTACCTCGATTTACGGCGTGGTGGACGGCTTTTTCGTATCTAACCTTGTCGGGAAAACGCCGTTTGCGGCGGTAAATTTCATTATGCCGGTGCTGATGATTCTGGGCGCTATCGGCTTTATGTTCGGTACGGGCGGCAGCGCGCTCATTGCAAAAACCATCGGCGAGGGTGAACGCGACAAGGCGGATGCGCTGTTTTCGCTTTTTGTGTATGTAACGGTGATTATCGGTATAGGATTTACCGTGCTCAGCATTGTCTTTTTGCCGCAGATTGCAAGCCTGCTCGGTGCGCAGGGACAGCTGCTTTCCGACTGTGTACTCTATGGCAGAGTGATTTTGCTTGCCTTGCCGTTTAACATGCTGCAATTTGAGTTTCAAAGCTTTTTTGTTACGGCGGAAAAGCCGAAACTGGGCTTGTATGTCACGGTTGCCTCCGGTGTTGCAAATATGGTGCTCGATGTGCTGTTTATGGCTGTTTTAAAGTGGGGCTTGGTCGGTGCTGCGCTTGCGACGGCAATCAGCCAGGTGGTTGGCGGCGCGGTGCCGCTGTTCTATTTCGCCAGACCGAATATGAGTCTTTTGCGGCTTGTGAAGTGGAAGTATGACGGAAAAGCGCTTTTGAAAGCGTGCACCAACGGATCTTCAGAACTGATGAGCAATATTTCTATGTCTGTTGTCAGTATGCTTTATAACATTCAGCTTTTAAAATATGCCGGGGAAAACGGCATTGCTGCATACGGCGTTTTAATGTATGTCAACTTTGTCTTTATCGCAATATTTATCGGCTACAGCGTCGGCAGTGCACCGATTGTGAGCTTTCATTTCGGTGCGCAGAATCACGCGGAACTGAAAAGCCTGCGTAAAAAGAGTATGCTTATTCTGACTGTGTTTGCCCTTGCGATGTTTGTGCTCGGCGAGCTTTGTGCTTATCCTTTTTCCAAGCTTTTTGTCGGTTACGATGCAGAACTGATGGATTTGACCTTGCGTGGATTCAGAATCTTTTCCTTCTCGTTTTTGTTTGCCGGTTTTGCGATCTTCGGTTCTGGATTCTTTACTGCACTCAATGACGGACTGACTTCGGCACTCATTTCGTTTCTCAGAACGCTGCTGTTCCAGAGCGTAGCCGTGCTTTTAATGCCGCTGATCTGGGGGGTTGACGGTATCTGGATTTCCGTTGTGGCAGCGGAAGCAATGTCGGTTGTGATTACGGGCGTATTTTTAATCGCAAAACAAAAGAAATATCAGTATTAAAAAAAAGAGCCAACGGCTCTTTTTTTATGCATGATTAAAGATTGTGTCCAAGCGCTTTCATATAGGCTTTGACTTCTTTTCCGTCTACCGCGGCAGGCGTAATTCCTTTTTCTGCACATTTTGCAGCGGCATAGCCTGCGGCTTCACCCACAGTGCCCATATTTGCTATCATTCTGTAGGAAGCAAACGGATAAAAATCGCCTGAAATCATTCTTCCGGCAAGAAGAAGATTATCAGAGCCTAAAGGAACAAGGCAACGGTAAGGAATTTCATAAGGCTGCGTCTTAACGCCGCGCTGAAGCTCATGCGTGTCATTTTCGTGCAGCTTATGCACATCCACCGTGGATTCAACCGGGCAGATACCGTCTTCGAATTTCTTTCCGGCGATAATATCATCGTTGGTGAGTCTGTAGTGGCCGAAAACCCTTCTTCCTTCTCTTACGCCTAAATATTCCACACTTTTGTTTATGTGGACATTTTCGTAACCTTCCACGTTTCTAAGCGTTTCAACAGCCTCGAAGCCTTCCTGTCTGCCGTGAATTATTGCTTCTGAAAATCTTTCGATATCATCAGGGAAAACATTATACTCGAAATTATAGCCGAAGCACCATTCCTTGAGACTGGGGAGTATTCTGAGACAAACGTGCTCGTTGGAGGTGTGGATGTTATTGTCTGTAAGCAGTTTGCCGTACTTTGCTTTATCTTCTTCCGTATCCGTTCCGTAGAAGTTCGGATCGAGTCCGCTTAACGTCACACCAAAGCTTGCAGGGTTCGGCGGATTTCCGCATTCCCACTTCAGGTCGCACAATTCGGAAAGATTTCCGTTGCCGGTTGCATCGATATAAACATTGCCTTCGAGCTCATAGTTTCCGCAATACGTAGTGATCATTATTTTGTTGATATGACCGTTGGTATGATCAACGCCACATACGGTACTGTTATAAAGAATTTTAACGCCTGCATCTTTAAGTACTTTTTCGAAGAAGTATTTTGCGTATTCGATATCATACATTTTACCCGGGATTTTCTTTCCGTTTTCGTCAAATCTTGGACCGTTATGCGTCATAATAAGCTCGCGCTCATGCAAAAACATCATCAATTCCTTGATCATACCGCCTTTGCTTTTCGCATCCATAATGCCGCCCATAAGACCTACTGTTGCGGTGCCGCCGAGTGCGCCGTAGCTTTCGATTATAATGGTGGATGCGCCGTTTCTTGCTGCCGAAAGTGCCGCACCGATGCCGGCAATACCTCCGCCGCATACAACAACATCATATTTTCCGAGACTTTTGGTTTTGAAATTATACATGCTTCCTCCTTGCTTTTAAGGTGAAATACACCATTATTTTACAGTTTGTACTTCTAATTATAGCATATAACAAAAGAAGTGTAAACCTCTTAATGTTGCTAAAATTTGTCCAAATGTAGCTTTTGGATGCGCCTGCTACGACGAACCCTGCGTGGGTTCTCATCACCACCCGGCAAAACCGAAATTAGGTTTGTATGTTACGGTTGCCTCCGGTGTTGCAAATATGGTGCTCGATGCGCTGTTTATGGCGGTATTTCGTTTTTGCGTACGCTGCTGTTCCAGAGCGCAGCCGTGCTTTTAATGCCGCTGATCTGGGGGATTGACGGTATCTGGCTTTCTGTCGTTGTTGCAGAAGCAATGTCGGTTGTGATCACGGGCGTATTTTTAATCGCAAAACAGAAAAAGTATATGTATTAAAAAAAGAGCCATTGGCTCTTTTTTTATGCTTCATTTACAATTTTGCCTGTCATATGTTCAATATCCAGCTCCAACACGGCGGTGTTTTTCGCGTACTGCGCAATTTCGCTTTCGATGTAGTCAGTGTCCTGCGTGAACTTTTTGCAGAATGCGCGCATCATATCATAAGACCAGTTTTCAACCGTTTTGATTTTGCCGAACACAATTACGCTGCGGATGTCGAGCGACCAGTGGTTTTCGCGGCGCACACCCTTGTCATATACGCAAAAGGACGCTTTGGTGTGCTTTTGAATTGCATCCATTTTGTGCCCTGTCTTGCCGGAGTGAAAATAGATTTTGTGTGCTGCCTCATCGTAGTAATAGTTGATAGGCAAAGCGTAAGGGTAGTCGTCATCCCCGAGCACGGCGAGCACACCGCGCAGTTCATTTTTCAGGATTTCAATACATTCTGCGTCGGATAATTTTTGTTTTTGTCTTGCTATATCTCTGAACATGTTCTTTGTCTCCTTTGCATCCTTTTCCAGCTGATAAAGCCGTAAAGGTCATTTGCGAGAAACAGGATAAAACAAATTATAACAGATAAATACGAGATGTCAAGCGCTGCCGCCATGCACCACAGCACGATAAGCACAATATCGTTTGCCGCATAGGCGAGTGCAAAGTACGGACTACGTCGGAAGGTTAAGTACACGGCAATAAAGCTGGTGGTGACCGAAATCGTGCTCGGCAGCAGGTTTGCTGTATGAAAAGCCTTTAAAATGAAGTAAAAAACAAACGTAACAATTACAGTAAGTGCAAGCATAAAGCAGATTTCTTTAAAAGCCAGGCGGTTGACCTCCACCTCCGCTTTGTTGCCCTGAAACGGATGCCTTAGCCAGGCGATGAGTGCAAACAGTGCCATCGGCGCGGTCATGCCGAGGTAGGTAATCATCTCGCCATAGTAGGCGAAGGTGTAGGAAATATAGCCGTAGAGTGCGCTGAAAATAATCATCAGAAGTTGCCCGAAGGGATTGCCCTTGGCATTGAAAATCAGCGAGGTTGTGCCAATCAGCGAAGCAACGAGCGTTAAATAATTCTCGCGGTCAAACAGGAGAAAGGAAAGCACAATCAGAAAAACGGATGTACCCCATAAGATGCGCTCGGTTTTTGAAAAATAGTGATAAAACGATTTCATAAGCTTGTACCTCAAAAAAATACGCGCCCGTATACACAACTTCAAAGACCTAACGCTGTGTAAACGAATGCGCCTGCATTCTGCTACCCGGTGGCAGCTTGTATTTGTTTGTAGTATAGCATGAAAAAGATATATTGTCAATTTGAGAAATGCATTTTCTTTTTGAAAATATTCTTGACATCTATTTTGAATTGTAGTATACTTGTGGGGTACCATTTTCGGGATTTAGCGCAGTTTGGTAGCGCATCTGGTTTGGGACCAGAGGGCCGGGGGTTCAAATCCCTCAATCCCGACCACCTTTGGAGCGGTATCGAAGTGGTCATAACGGGACTGACTCGAAATCAGTTGTACAGCAATGTACCGTGGGTTCGAATCCCACCCGCTCCGCCATAATAAAAAGCAGTCATCGAAAGATGGCTGTTTTTTGTTATGTAGGGTGGAGAAGAGAAACCACGCGGGTTCGTCGAAGCAGGCGCGAAGCCGCGTAGGCTTGGCGTTCTGCGAAGTCTCGAGCAACGATGCTCTTTCGGGAACCGCACGGAGCGGTGGAAAGAGGAAGTAGCGGAGAGTATCCCACCCGCTCCGCCATAATAAAAAGCAGTCATCGAAAGATGGCTGTTTTTTGTTATGTGGGGTGGAGAAGAGAAACCACGCGGGTTCGTCGAAGCAGGCGCGAAGCCGCGTAGGCTTGGCGTTCTGCGAAGTCTCGAGCAACGATGCTCTTTCGGGGACCGCACGGAGCGGTCGAAAGAGCAAGTAGCGGAGAGTATCCCACCCGCCCAAAGCTATGGGACTTATTTTTTAAGGCAAAAAAGCACAAAAAAAGAAGTGACCCTCGATTACATTATCAACCGTGTAATCAAGGGTCACTTCTGTGAATTCTTATTATCTAACATCATTTAAACCTCTCTTTCGTAGATTCCTTTTGCTCTTCGTCCTTACCAGCTCGAACTGTTTACTCAATTTTTTGTCTCTAAAGGAGAACCGCTTTGTGTTTTGCTGTAATTTCTTTTGCAAAAGGTTTGCTTTTCGGACCTTTCATCTATGAAGTTTTCCTCTTTACTGATTCAACCGAAATCTCTGTTTTGTTGACACTTTTTTTTTCTTCTTCTTCTTTTCTTCCCATCTATCTGAAACGTAACACCGTCGTGTTTCTTTCACAATTCCTCTTTCCGGGATTTTGATTTGAATCAGAAATTCGGTTTCTTCATATTGAAGTCCTTGGGTTTTACTTGTACATTGGACTGTACCTCTCTTTCCCTTTTGTCACCTTTAGTATACCATGTGCTGCAGCGCTTTGCAATTGGCAAAATAGCAGAAGTGTATTATATGAATTTGGTGAAATGGTAGAATTTTTTTTGCAATTTTTCCGAAGGTATTTACAAATGGGAAAAAGCTGTGTTATACTAAATCTGTTGGGGCTTGAAATGCTGTGCTTTGCATGGCGTTTTTTGCTTTTGCGGAAAGGGGTGGATGCAATGATTGAAAATGTCATTTTAAGAGATACCAAAAAAGAGGAGTGGCCACAAATCCGCAGCCGGATTTTAAACAGAATTCTGGACAATTTCGGTACGATGCTGTGGGACAGAGGCGAGACGGGCTTTGAAGAGCTTGAGCGTTATGAGAATTTCGGTCTCACGCATATTAAAATCAAGTACGAAATCATGGATGGTATTCCGGCGTGGGCAATCATCGTGCTGCCGGAGGACTTTGATGCAGCAAAGCAGTATCCGGCGGTTGTAACTATTCACGGCACGAACGGTACATATGGCAAATACGGCGTGTTGGGTGCAACGCCTAAGAAGAATCGCGCCTATGCGATTGAGCTTGCACAGCGCGGCTATGTAACCATTTCGCCCGACCAGTTTGGTTTCGGCGAAGCGATGAACGACCCGGCATATAAGGAAATGGCGGATAAGTTTTACGACAATTATCCGGATTGGTCCTTGACGACGGTGCGGCTGCTCGGGCATATGCGCTGCGTAGACATTTTGCTTCGCCTCGGCTATGTTAAGGCGGACGGCATCGGCACCATGGGCAATTCGCTCGGTGGCTGCGCCGTGATGTATCTGGCGGCAATGGATGAAAGAATCAGTGCGGCGGTGATGTCGACGGGCATCAGCCCTTGGGCAACAAATATCTATCGTTCTCTGAACAGAGAAATACAGCTCGACCCGCAGCATACGGATGCGATGCGTGTGCGCGGCGTATCGCCGTGGGAGCTCAATGAAATGCTTTCGCTTTGTGCGCCGAGAGCCATTATGTGCCTCGAGCCGTTCAACGACCCGTATAATCCGGACCCTATGGCGACGATAGAATGTGTGCATCGTGCATGGCAGGTGTACAATCTGTTAGAACAGCCGCAGAATTTGGCTTTGTATATGCATGGCGACGGACATGATACGGTAGATGAGGTGCGCGATATGGCATATGATTGGTTTGACAGAATTTTAAAGAAATAAACAGTACGGCACTGTGCGAAATGCACAGTGCCTTTTGTTGTTTATTTAATATCTTCCACGACGGTTTCCGGCGGCGTTAGAAGCTGCTCCGGATTCTCTAAAATGCGCTTGAATTTTTTCAGTGCTGTTGCGTAATAATGACCGTCACAGATGCGTTCGTCACAAACGAGCGTGAAATCCATCAGGGTGTGTTTTTCGGATTCGCCGTCTTTGTTCAAAACTTGCTCGTGGCGTTTTGCGCCGATGGCAATGAAAAGCGGAAGATTGCCGAAATCATAGAGATGGTGATACACCGGCGGAATGCCGAGTGAGCCTAAGTTTGTGATAAACAGCGAGCCGTGGAACGGGCTGAGCCTGGTCAGCCAGCGCGGCAGAAGTCCGTGATAGTCTAATACGCGAATCAGCCAAACGGCGAATCTTAAAAAAATGCGCGGCAGCGAGGTTAACACTCTGGCTACGCTATCCATATTGTTCTGATCGCCCTCCTGCTGGTTAGCCTCGATCAGCGTGGACAGGTTGCGGTACACATCTAAAAGTGTATCGCTTGGCGTTGCCTCTAATTTAATAACGGTTTCCGGTGCGTTCAGCTTCATTTCCTTTTTGATGGTCATACAAATCTCTATGCCGTTTCGCGCATAGAGGCGCTGCCCGCGAATGAAGCGGTTCAGTCCCGGATACTGTGATACCACCCGGATAAAGGCTGCCATAAAAATATGCATCATCCCGATGCTCTTGTAACCCTGGTTGCGGAGTTCGCGAAGAAAGATATCGCATTTTCCGATGTCAATGGATGTCGAAAATTTGTTAGAAGCGCCGACGCGGTTTGTCATAATAAACGGCATAACGGCGTCCATGGGCATACCGCCCCTGATTCTTCTGCCTTCCTTTCGGCTCATAAGTAAATACCCCCGTATTTCGTTTTCCCCTGAAGACAGTATAGCATAAAGTTTTCCGAAATACAAGAAAATTGTCGGATATTGTCAAAAAGAGGGAAAGGGGGATATCTATTTTTGTGCATTTAGCACCTCGGCAAAGGCTGTGGCAAAATGCTTCCCGGCGATGATTGCTTCGGAGAGCGTGTTGCCGTCTGTGCCGACCTCGACAATCATCGAGCCGGGGGTTGCGTGTTGATTAAAGCGTTCCTTGCGCAGATTGAGCGGTCGCGCTAAGCCGGGATACATCGTGGTGAGCTTATCCTGCACGCGAAGGCCGAGCTTTAAATTTTCGCGCCA
>JAZSGM010000157.1:0-1688 GCA_045532715.1 Clostridia bacterium | reverse complement strand
ATTCTTCTGTTTTTTCTTCAATTTTTCGTAATGCTTTTCTAAATTGGAAAATAAATAGGATGGCCGTAAAGGTGACGGCGAGTACGTCAGCAACGGGTTCTGCCATATAGACGCCCATGGTTGCGTCGCTTACGAGGTGTGGCATAATATAAATGAGCGGCAAAAGCAGAACGAATTTTCGCATAACTGCTACGATAATCGATGAAGGGGCATTTCCAAGGGATACAAAGGTCATCTGACACGCGATCTGAATACCAAACAAAACCATACCGCTAAAGTAAATGCGGAGCGCCTTTGCGGCAAAGTTAACGAGTGCGGCATCGGGTGTGAAGATGCAGACGAATACGTGGGGAAAAAGCATCACTGCCAACCAAAGCGTAACGGAATAAATCAAGCAAGCAATCAGCAGTGTTTTGTAGGTTTTTTTCACACGGTCTGCGTTTTTCGCACCGTAGTTATAGCTGAGTATTGGCTGTGCGCCCTGTGCAATGCCTTGAGGCGGGAGCATAGCAAACTGCATCACGCTTGTCAAAATCGCCATGGCACCTACGGCAACGTCGCCGCCGTAATGTAAGAGTGAGGAATTGAAGCAGACAGATATCACGCTCTCGCTTGCCTGCATAATAAAGGACGCCGAGCCCAGGGCAATGCAGGGCAGAACGATCCTTGGGGAAGGGATCAGGTTTTTGACACGCAGACGCAAAATGCTTTTTTGACTGCACAAAAAGGAGGTCACCCACACACAGGAAAGGGCTTGCGAAATGATGGTTGCGAGTGCTGCACCTCTAACACCCATATTCAATCCGTAAATAAAGAGCGGGTCAAGAGCAATGTTTGCAACGGCACCGATGATGACCGAAAGCATGGAGATTTTGGTAAATCCCTGTGCCGAAACAAAGGCGTTCATGCCAAGCGTCAGCTGCACAAAAATCGTACCAATGGCATAAATGCTCATATATGCTGTTGCATATTCAATGGTGTTCTCGCTTGCACCAAAGGCTAAGAGCAGGTCGCGGTTCCAAATCAGCAACACAACGGTCAAAATGATGGAAACGAGCACCTGTAAGCCAAAGCATCCGCCAAGCGTGCGCTCAGCGCTTTCCATATCCTTTTTGCCCATAAAGATCGATGCACGCGGTGCACCGCCCGAGCTGACGAGTGCGGCAAATGCCGAAACGATTAAAATAATAGGCATACAAACGCCAACACCTGTCAGGGCAAGGTCGCCCACCTCGGGCATATGACCGATAAAGATACGGTCTACGATGTTATAAAGCATATTGATGAGCTGTGCCACCACGGTCGGAACCGCAAGGCGGAACAGTAATTTACCGATTGGGGCTGTCCCCAGTATTTCTTTGTTATCTTTCATAACGTTCTCCATAAAAATTCAACTTATTTTACTATAACAGTTTCAGTTCGCTGTTGCAAGAAAAAAGGCGGATGCCTTTTAGCACCCGCCCTTGCATATCCATTTTCTTTTATTATCTGTACACTCCGACGATGTAAAAAAGCTTCAATCTCTCAAGCAGTATAATACTGCGCCTGCGCATTCCAGAGTCTGTAATACATTCCGTCCCTCTGCTCAACTAATGTATCGTGCTTGCCCTGCTGTACCAGCCTTCCCTGTTCGAACACCATAATCTCATCACAGAAGCGACAGGACGACAGACGGTGGCTGATATAGA